>JBFZEW010000383.1:0-10794 GCA_041306665.1 Spirochaetota bacterium
TTATATATCAATCTTTTTTATCAATAAATTCTAAATTATGAGGTTTATTTTGTCTGAAAATAACAGTTTTTTTAGAAAAATCCATAAAATTACCGGACGCACTTTGTATGATTACAATTTAATTGATGAAAACGATAAAATACTTATCGGTCTGTCTGGAAGCAAAGACTCAATGGCTTTGGCGGATATTCTCGCTGAAAAGCGGCGGCATCTTCCCGTGAAATTTTCACTCTTCGCCTGTTACGTTGAACTTGAATCATTAGGACATAAAATTGATACTGACATTCTCCAGGAATTCTGTGATGACCGCGGTATAACACTGATTATCAAAAAAATATCACCCGATTTCACCATTGACCCTGACAAAGATAAATGTTTCATCTGTTCATGGTACAGACGAAAAACTCTTTTCAGCGTAGCAAGAGAAATCGGCGCCAAAAAACTCGCGCTGGGCCATCACATGGATGATATCATCGCGACATTTCTTATGAACATTACTTTCCGCGGCAACATTTCAACCATGCCGATTAAGCTTTCTCTTTTCGGCGGAGAGCTTTTCATCATCCGTCCGCTTGCAGGAATTAAAGAAGAAGCCATTATCAAATATACCGAATTGAAAAACCTGAAACTCCAAAGAGAAAACTGCAGTCACGGGAAAACCAAGGCTCGGCAGGCAATGAAACCCGTCATTGATGATCTTACGAAATTGAATCCTCACTTCAGAGACAGCATTTTCAAATCTCTCAGCAACGTAAAATCTGAATATATGCTATAGCTGTTTCAAACCTGCTAATTAACAGGTTTAAAACAGGTTATAAACAGGTTATAAACAGGTTTAAAACAGGTTATAGACAGGTGTGGAAAAAATTAAAAGAATGGACAAAAAAAACGGTAAAATTATATCATTTCACCAGTAAAATGTAACTTATCGGTTGAAAAAAACTCCAATACGAAAAAAGGAAATGCTATGAGCCCGTTCAGAAAACTTATTAAAGAATTGTTCGATATTGAATTTATAATCTTCATCATTGTACTGCTTGCGATCCGCTGGTCGGTTTTCGGCAACTATGTCGTACCGTCTGAATCCATGGTTCCGACTATCGACATTGGCGACAGACTTTTTGCCAATAAATTATCATATTCGCTTATGGTGCCTTTCCGCGACAAAACTCTTTTCCGCTGGAGCACTCCGCAGCGCGGCCACATAATCGCGTTCCGTTACCCTAATGATGAAAAAATAATGTTCACTAAACGCGTAATCGGTCTGCCGGGCGATGTAATTGAAATTAAAGATAAAATACTTTTCATCAACGGCAAGGAAGTTCCGTCTGAGTTCGGCGCTTTCGTAAAAGAGATTGAATACGTAGATCCGGCTGACGGAAAGCTCAAGGTTGTGTCAGATAAACTCGTAAAAAACAAATTCGCCGATAACACGGCGGTGGAAATTAAAGACGACTCTATTTTTATTAATGGAACGAAAATTCCCGAAACGAACATTCAAAGCATCAAAGACTTCATTTATAAAACCGAAAAGCTCGGCAATGTAACGCACCTCATCCGCAACTTCACGCACTCAAACTATAATTCAATCGCCGATAATTTTTCCATTACAGTGAAACCCGGTTATTATTTCGTCATGGGCGACAACCGCGATGAAAGCAGCGACAGCCGTTTCTGGGGTCTTCTCAACCTTGAGAACATTGAAGGTAAGCTTGTTTTCAGATGGTGGGCTTTCAAACCGAACAGCTGGATTCCCGATTTCAAAAAAATCGGATTAATTAAATAACCTGTATCGTGATTTTCACGGAAATTGTTCTCAACGTGAAATTCGTCGAGCTGTCGGGTTTCATTGAAGTCAGATCAAAGTTATATATTTCTCCGCTGTGAACTCCGCGCGGAATGTTCACTTCAAGAATTGAAATGGAAGTTATTCTTCCAAGTCCTTCGCACATGTAGCATGAAGAATCCATTCCCGCGCAGACAGGGCAAATTGTCTTCGAAGGCAGTTCAATATACGCCTTCGAACCATTGATCGATTCAGCTCTATTTATCAAGATTTCCACGTCATGTCCGAATTTTTTCACTAAATCCGTGTGCCGGATCTTCTTGTCATCAGTTCGTGATTTTATGACTTTTGAAAGCGACAAATTATATTTAATCCGGGCTGAAGGAATTATGAAGTCATGATTTTTAAGTTTGTCGTTAATGAGCAGGCTGTCATATTCTTTTTTCAATTTCGCGTCGGACAGAACCCGGTAGCCATTCACGATTACCGAAATTATTTCAGACTGGGATGATGTTACTTCACCCGCTGTGTCCGGGTGAAATTTTTTTATGAGCTCGCAGAACCTGGATCTTATTGCTTCGGGTTTGCACCCGGGTTTAATCTTAAACATCCGGTAATAATTTATCACAACACCGTCTTTTCCGTAAAACAGAGGATTCATATTCCGTCCGTTTTACATTTCAGACTTTCTGTTTTTTTGTAAGATATAACCGAAGGACGTAAAATAACATTGCTGAAATAATCATGAGCAGACAAAGAACCTGACCCATTGACATGAACCATAGAACCGCGCCTAAATGCTCATCAGGCTGGCGGAAAAATTCAATAATGAATCTGATAACGCCGTAACCGCCGATATACATCGCGATTATCGCGCCCTTTGTTTTCACCCTGTTTTTCATGAACCATAAAGCGCAGAAAAGCAGCAAACCTTCACCGAATGCTTCATATAATTGAGAAGGATGTCTGAGCTGACCGGACGGATCAAGAGGGAAAAACATACCTATTGCCGAATCAGTAACTTTTCCGTACAGCTCGCCGTTTATGAAATTTCCTATCCGTCCGAACATGTAGCCTAACGGCGCGGCCGGTATGAACATTTCGGAAAAGTCGAACAGATCTATTTTTTTCACATAGCAGTATATGACAGACGTCAGCGTAATTCCGAGAAATCCGCCGTGATAACTCATTCCGGAAATTCCCGTGAATCTGAATCCGCCTGCGAATTCAAACGGCTTGATTATTTCCAGCGGATTGGACATGTAATATGAAAAATTATAGAAAAAAACGTATCCAAGCCTGGCACCGACTATCGTGCCTAAAATTATATAGAATAAAAAATCCGAAACTTCTTCTTTTGTGTATTTAAAATTTTCTTTTTTGATTCTGTACATTGTCATGAAGTAGAGAACCGCGAATCCTACGATATACATTAGTCCGTAATAGCGCAGTTCAAACGTGCCGATTTTAAAAAGATACGGCTGAATGTTCATTGGTATGGTCTGCCACCAGTTCATAAAATACTCCGGAAAATTGATTGTTAAAGTTACTAAATTTACTTCACTTAAAAAAGTAAAGGACTTTTTATGCGACTCCCTGGAATTAAATGTCATTTAATTAATTAAATAAAAATTTCATATAATCATTTTTCTTCCTTGACTGAAAAATGAAATATTATAATTAACAGAATCATAAGGGAACTTCTAAAAACTGAATTTTTGATATACCCTTGTCGGCACAAATGCTGATTTTTAGAAGTGCCCGTAAATTAAAATAACTTTCCGGAGAAAATGATGTCTGAGAAAAAAATCGCAGTACTTGCAGGTGACGGAATAGGTCCCGAAGTAATGAAAGAAGCCATTAAGGTTCTTGAAAAAATATCCGCAAAATATAAAACATCTTTTAAGTTCACTTCCGCTGATGTCGGCGGCGCTGCAATCGACAACCACGGCCATGCTCTGCCTGAGAGCACTCTTGAAATCTGCCGCGGTTCCAACGCGATACTTTTCGGTTCTGTCGGCGGACCTAAATGGGAAAAACTTCCTCCCGATCAGCAGCCCGAACGCGCGGCTCTTCTTCCGCTCCGCAAAATTTTCAATTTATACGCGAACTTCAGACCCGCCATTATTTTCAAACAGCTGAAAGAGGCGTCTCCGCTTAAAAGTGAAATTATCGGCGACGGCTTCGACATTTTAATAATCCGCGAGCTTACCGGCGGTCTGTATTTCGGCCAGCCGAAAGGCCGCGACGACGAAAAGGCTTTCGATACTCTTGTCTACACGAAAAAAGAAATCCGCAGAATCGCCATTGTCGCGTTTGAAGCCGCGATGAAGCGGAACAAAAAAGTCACCTCTATCGATAAGGCGAACGTTCTTACGACCATGGTTCTTTGGCGCGAAATAGTTAATGAAGTCGCTAAAGATTATCCGCAGGTTGAACTTAATCACATGTATGTTGACAACGGCGCCATGCAGCTTGTTAAAAATCCGAAACAGTTTGACGTCATGCTATGCGAAAACATGTTCGGCGACATTCTTTCCGATGAAGCATCAATGATTACGGGTTCAATCGGAATGCTTCCTTCAGCTTCTCTTGCTGACGGTAATTTCGGCTTGTACGAACCTGCCGGCGGTTCCGCGCCCGACATTGCAGGAAAAGGAATCGCAAACCCGATTGCGCAGATTCTTTCGGCGGCAATGATGCTGAAATTTTCTTTCGGAATGGACAATGCCTATGACGATATTTTCAGCGCTGTTTCAAAAACTCTCGAAGCAGGTTACAGGACAGGAGATATTTATTCCGACGGAATGAAAAAGGTCGGCACGGAAGAAATGGGAAATTTAATCTGCGGTTTTTTATAATGCCTGAAGCCGCTAGTCAGTATTTTTCCGGCACCGCGCTCCTATAAAGTTTTATCAACTCATCAATGCTGTCTCCGGACAGCATTGTCTTTTTAACATGACTGGACGCCATTTTCGCGTGAAGTTCATTGTCACTTAAAAGCATCGCAAGTTTTTCCTTAAATTCAGAATCATCATCAATAAGAAAACCATTTTCATTGTTTACAATCATATTCTCCGCCGAACCGTCATTCTTGCAGATGACCGGAATGCCGCAATGAACGCTTTCGAGCACAGTCATTGGATTAACTTCACTGTCGGATATTGTGACAAAAACACTGGATCTGCTCAAAAGAGAAACGGCATCTTTCCACTCAAGATAACCGGCCGCGATAATTTTATCTCTTTTATTCTTGACGCTCCGGCGGTATTTCCTCAACTGAACTCCTCCGCCAATTGCAATAAATTTAACATTATCCAAATCTTTAATAACATCATATACTTTTCCGGATAACTCGAAAATTTTCTTTTCTCCCGATATCCTTCCAATGAAAATAACTAATCTGTCTGCATCAATTATATGATACTTTTTTAAAAGAAGCTTAATATCATTCTCCCGAATTGTCCTTCGCAAATATTCCTCATCAATACAGTTATTCAGCACAATGAATTTTTTATTACCGTCAATATTTTCAAGGTAATTTTTCATTTTTACGGAAGGCGCGATAATCAAATTCATGTCTTTCATAAAACGCTTATACAGACGTTTTATGAAATATTCCGATTTAATCCACTCCAATAAAACATAATGTTTATAATGTGAATATAAAGTATGCGCGGTATATAATGCTGGAAGTTTGAGGATACGCGCGGCTTTTTTACCGGCAATGCCGGCGGCGAATTCTGTATGGATGTGAATGATGTCGATGCGGTTTTCTTTTAATATTGAGACGACCTTTGACATGTTTATGAAAGCATGGCGTATGAGAATTTTATTTATTACAGGAACAGATCTGAACGCAAAAACATTATCGGCATATTTGAATCCGGGAACTCCAGCGGTTATTATTATCACATTATGTCCCTTTGATCGAAGTACTTTTTCCGTCTGAACAATTGACGTTACCACTCCGTTCTTAACCGGCAGATAACAGTCAGTAAATATACAAATATTCATATCAGATATTTTCCATAATTTTGAAAACGTTTTCTGAAAATGTTTTCATTTTTATTAATCATAAAAAAAATGAAAAATTTAGTCAACTAAAAGAGAATTTAAAAATTTGATTTGCTGTTTTTACAGTCATCATTTATAATATGATAAATCTGTTCAATAACCAAATCAATAACATGCGTGATTACAGAAATAATTTTTAACCATTATCAGGAGAAAATAGAAATGAAAAAAGAAAACGGCCAGTATTCACTTTACGGAAACAAACTTGACAAACACCAGTCAAAACAAACTGATTCATGGCAGCAAATGTTTATTAAAAAATTCAATTATGATCCCAATGAAAAATATGAACTTTCCGTTGTTGACAATCCGTATCTCGGAAACATTCTCGGCATTAAAAACATCGTTAGAAGCAGCGAAGGGAAACCAATTGACAAAAAAAACGGCGTAATCGTCAGCACAATACGCATGGGTTTCGGACATTACCGCATAGCAATGGCTGCGGCGTCATGCGCTAACGCCATGGGATACACTCCGTACTGGCTTGACCTTCTTTCAATTCCCGGCATTACAACAGACGTAATTAATTTCTGCAACACATGGTACAGTAAATTTTCACGCGTATCGCAAAAAAGCAGCTGGTTTAATGAGTATATTTGGGAACCGACTACATCAGGCGAACCGAAGTCCAAACTTGTCAGCGCCGCGATTGAAGCTAACATAGTCGCGTGGAACTGGCGTCACATGAAAACCAACATTAAAGATTATAAAATGAGCGAACTTTTCAAAAATCTATATTCTACTCTGCCTTCGGACATGCCCTGCTTAACCGCGCATATGTGGAATTGCATGGGAGCGGTTTCAGGCGGAATGACAAATGTTGTCGATCTTGTTTTCGATAACTGGCCAATGTCTTTTCAGCTTACTGAAGGCGCGAAACACGCTATTCAATCACCATCAGGATACTATGGATTCCGTGTTCTGAAAAACATGGGCAACAAAGGTCAAATATTAAAACCGGTTCCTAAAGAAGCGCTCGCGTTCGTCGGAAGCCATGTTGACCATGAACTTGTGCACAACATTGAACTTGACTGCAAACTCAGAATGGACAGGGTAAAAAAAGGCGAACCAAGACGTTTTCTCATTACAATGGGCGGAGCCGGAGCGCAGAGCGGTTTGTTTAAAACTGTTGTGGAGCATTGCGTCCCTCTCGCGCAGCAGAATAAAGCAACACTGTTTGTTAATCTCGGCGATCATAAAAACAACTGGGAAAAACTTCAAAAAGATCTTGCTAAATACAATGATCTAATTCAAACGCACTTTACATGGGAAGACACAAAAGCATTCGCCGACAAAATCAGAACAGGCAAACTTCAGGGCGGAATTCACGTGTTTCTTTATGACAACATTTTCCATGCAGTTTACGCGACAAATTATCTAATGCGCGTAATTGACGTAATGATTACAAAACCAAGCGAACTCGCGTTTTATCCAGTGCCTAAAATATTTAACGCGCGAGTCGGCGGTCATGAAATGTGGGGCGCGATCCGCGGAGCTGAAATCGGAGACGGTACAGTGGAATGCCAGACACCAGCCCATACTCTTCAGGCAATTGACGTAATCACTGAAGACACGGATCTCATGGAAATGTTCTGTGATTGCATTGTTAAAAATAAAGCGGCGGGGTTGTATGACGGTGCGTACAAAGCAGTTGCAATGGCAACAGGAACAAAATTCGACAGATCAAAATTAGGTAAAAAATCCGCAAAACCCGCGGCGGCAAAGAAGACTGCTGCTAAAAAACCAGCGGTAAAAAAAGCTGCAGCTAAAAAAAAGTAAAAACATTTACATGAAAAAAATTAAACCCGCAATGAAAATTGCGGGTTTTTTATTCTGAATAATTTTTTTATTTCTATTTCTGATTAATTCGGCCATTGAATTGTAAATTCATCGAGCAGCAACGGACTGAACTCTATGCTTATGACTCTGTCAAATTCCATTGTAAAAGTTGTGTTAATCTGGTCGGAATGAATCGTTTCGAAGCTGAAGTAATCTTCAAATTCAAGCTGCGCGACGTGTTTCTCCTTTAATAGTTTCAAAAGAGCTTCCTTTTTCGTGCCGATTATTTTTTTATCAAACATTATCACATTAGCATTATAAGTTTCTATTGAATAGAGACGGAAATTCTCTTCCTGATCGAATTTGTATTTAGTCTGCTGTTCATTGTAGTATAGAACTCTCGCGTAAGGCACTTCCTCATCGACTTCATTTTTCTTATCAGGCTCGCCTAAAATTTTTACAATTTTATCTTCTTTAATTCCAAAAATTACGTTATCAAGACCGATTCCAAGTTTTATTTCCATTATCTCTCCTGCGGAAAATTGTGATTCATTAATAAATTAACAGAAGATTCTGTCATCACTATTTTGTTTATTTTTCACCGACTTTAACAAGCTCAACTTTAAAAACGAGAACAGAATTTTTTTGAATAACATCTCCGACTCTGGTGTCGCCATACGCGAGTTCTGAAGGAATATATAGAATCCAAACTGAGCCTTCCGGCATAAGCTGAAGCGCTTCCTGCCAGCCCCTGATCACCTGTGAGACATTAAAAACTGCCGGTTCGCCTCTTTCGTACGATGAATCGAATGTTTTATCTTTGATTGTTTTCCCTTCATAATTGACTGTAACGATATCATTCGAAGCTGGAATTAAACCAGTGCCATTTTTAATAATTTTATATTGAAGACCGCTCGGCAGTATTTTTACGTCTTTCTGCATTTTATTTTTTTCAAGAAAATCCTTTCCTTCGCGCAGGTTTTTTTCGGATATTTCCTGATCAGCAACTAAAACAGCATTCTGAACAATATCACGCGCTTCTTCATTTGTCATACTGGCTTTATTTTTCAAGGAATCCTTAATTCCGTCAAATAAAATATTCTCATCTAATTTTATGTCAACCTGCTTAATGCTTTCTGCGATTAAAACTCCCATCGCGTAAGCCGTTTTTTCCTCTTCACTTTTAAATTCCTTTGCCGAAAGTGAAACACAAATCAAACTGACGGCTGACAAAAACAATACTTTTTTCATAACTCTCCTGAACGACATTAATATTAAAATTTATCTAAGCATTAACATCCATAACGGCATTGTCAACTATACAATAAAAAAAGTTTAACATTTCACGGATAATACCGAATGTGTTGTTGCAACGTAATGGAGGAATTTTAAAAATTGTTATCCAGACATCTGCAATATCATGTTTGAACAATGATTATATTAACTCCAGCGCGCAAAAAAATATTGATAATTAGATTTATTGTTCAATAAGAAATGATGCTTTAGCATCTGCCTGCAGACTCACGCATTGGCATCAATGATTCAAATGAATCGGCAAAAATTAGTGATGTCATGAAAATTCTTGACATTTTTTACAATTAATATCATTCAGATTAAGAAGAAATATAAAAATACGGAATTTATGATAAACTGGCTGCTTTTCGTCCTTCGAAATTAAAATATTTTCACATGTAACGATTCATCGATTTTTGAAAAAACAAAATTGATTCCGATCCGGTCGGAATTCAAAATCAGACAGGAGACTGGAATGCCGAATTATGATCAAGATGAAACATTGAAGTGGCTGGGGGATGTCGACATGCCATCCTTCTGGAAAAGGAACACAAGCAACGAGGTCCGCGCGCGTCTTTCACTATTGTCGTCGGAGAGCATCGCTACAGGATTATTGTCCTCGGAGCCTGAGTATGTTTCAGAAGCACTCATAGCCCTTGACGCGTCCGGCGGGGAAGCGCGACCGCTGGGCGGAATCATTAATTCTTTTCGCGACGCACTCTCGCCGGAAGCACTGGCAGCCTGCGCTGCGATTGCCCTGCGTGGCGGTGAAGGAGCCATTGCCGTGGAAGCCATGCAGGAACTGCTTGCGCGTCGCGATATGTCCGCGCAGTTCCGGCTCGCTGATGTTCTCATCGGAGCGTGTCATGCATGGGATACGGCATGCTGCGAAGCCCGGAATTACCGCCGGATTGAACCGGATCTCAGAGACCAGCCGCTGAACATTCTACTGGAAACTTCATCAGAAATGATGACTCTTCCCCTGGCATGGCTGCTCATTGCCAACAAGGCTCTCACATCCGCTACAGCCAGACTCATACCTCTTTTCCCTAAAGTAATGGCTCGCACCTGGGGAAAGGTTCATTCAGATGTCGCTCTGCGTCTTGTCGATCATGTGGAGACCGCATGCAGAATTAGAGATCTTGAGAACGAAATTGGGACTGGTGAGCGATTACTCTCCGGACTTCACGTGATTCTAGCCTCATTGCCTTCCGTGCTCATGGAGGCGGGCAGCGTCGCTGAACCTATTGATATAAATCCCATCCGCTATGCATTGGATAGAATTGGAAGGCAGGATTTATTAAGCGATGTCGGGAAAGAGACTGCTCAATCGCGGTTAACGCGACGATTGGCTGTGCTTGGAGACGGGTATGCGGATGCCGGCAAAGTGGTGACAGCAGCGGTAAAACAATCCGTTGACTTGCATCTGCCCAGGGAACAACTTCTTGATTTGCTCGCACGGGCGCTAAGTCTGGGCACTACCGATCCGGCCGCAGGGCTGGTGTTAAATCTTCTTCGTGAAGACCGCGATGGACTCATGCGCTTGCTCGAAAAGTCTGCTGCAGGGACGGAAAGATCCGCTGCGGCGGAATTGATCCGCGAAGCTCTCGATACAAGGGTTTTCGGCGAACCTGACACCGAGAAGCTGGCTGACGATCTGCGCCAATGGGTCAATGCTCTCGGCATGGATGATCCGGTCCATGCCCTGCAGCGGGAATGCGAATGTCTGCGAGACCGCACGAACGATCCTTTGCTGCAGCTCAAACTTGTCCAGCGAGCGCCGGAATACATCAAGTTCCATCACGACCGCCAGGAAGAGAACTTCCGAAACCAGATAGCTGAACAGATCGGAAGAGCAC
>JBFZEW010000384.1:0-3143 GCA_041306665.1 Spirochaetota bacterium
CCGCTACCAGTGCAGTACCATCAGCGATGAGAGGCTTAACTTCTGTGTTCGAAATGGGAACAGGTGTGGCCCTCTCTCTATCGTTACCGGCAAACTATTTCAAAGATTGAAAATGTATAAAACTATAATTGCGTATATATATTAAGCCGGCGACGTCCTACTCTCCCACACCGCTACCAGTGCAGTACCATCAGCGATGAGAGGCTTAACTTCTGTGTTCGAAATGGGAACAGGTGTGGCCCTCTCTCTGTCGTTACCGGCAAAATAATCAATTTCAAAGACTCTACCTATAAACAATGTCATGTAATTTCTGTCAATATTTTTTATTATGTTTTTTTCACTTTTTTAAAAAAAATCTTGTTTTTTTTTAAGATTCAATTTCATTTACATGAATGTCAAGGAAAATGAGTTTTACAACCGAAAATCTTATTAAATCAATCCGTCTGGATAGATTTATTGCAGGAAAGTTAGATTTCTTTACCAGAGAGAAATGGAAAGAAGAAATTATGGACAATCGTGTAATGATAAATAATACAATTATAACCAATCCGCATAGGAAAATCATTCCTGGTGAAATTATTTCATATTTATGCAGAGAGAGAACAGAGCCTGAAATTGATGCTGATTATTCAATAATACATGAAGATGAAAATATTATTGTAATAAACAAAACCGGAAATCTCCCTGTTCATCCTTCAGGAATCTATTTTCAGAATACTTTACTTTCACTGCTAACCAATAAATATGGCAATAATCTTTATCTCGTCCACAGGCTTGACAGAGAAACTT
This sequence comes from Spirochaetota bacterium, assembly GCA_041306665.1. GTDB lineage: Bacteria > Spirochaetota > UBA4802 > UBA4802 > JAFGJZ01 > JAFGJZ01. The sequence continues at coordinate 790 of JBFZEW010000384.1, forward strand.
CCGGCGTAATTCTTGCTGCTAAAACGTCAGAAGGAGCTACGAAATACCAAAATGCTCTTCACGAAGCACAAAAAACTTACACCGCAATTGTTTTTGGTCAATTTCCTGAAAAAGTCACTATTAACATGCCGATTGGTTTTGCATATGACATGAATAAAGAATCGGATTTCACAAATAAAGTTAAAAAAAAACGTGCTGCTTTCCCAAATGCTCCTGAAAAAGCTTTAACTCTATTTGAAAATATTGAAAACATGAATAACTATTCAATCATCAAAGCAATTCCGGCAACAGGGAGGCTGCATCAAATACGTGTACACCTGAATTATGCGGGATACCCGATTGTTGGAGACAAACTTTATGGCTACGATGAAACATGTTATCTCGAATTCATTCAGCATGGATATACGGAAAATCTATTAAAAAAACTGATTATGCCTCGTTGCTGCCTACATGCGGCAAATCTTGAAATTACAGATCCATATACCCATAAAAAAATGTTTTTCGAAGCTTCATTACCGGATGATATGATGAATTTTATTAAGGAACATAAAAATGGCTGAACCATTCGAACCGCTGAAAGTTAAATTATTCTCCGGATTTATTTTCTCGGATAACAATATATTAGAAAATGCAATTTTTCAATTTACCGGCAAATATGGTATTGTTGATTTTTCTTCGGAGAAAATACCTTTCAACCATACGGATTATTATGCAGCAGCCGGGAATAACCTATTTAAAAAACTTATTTCATTTGAGACACTAATTAAACGCGAAGAAATGCCAAACATTAAACTTTTCACTAACAACATTGAAAAAAATCTTTCTGTAAATGACAATAGAATCATTAACATCGATCCAGGGTACATGACAATGTCTAATGTATTTTTAGCATCATGTAAAGACTACTATCATCGGATTTATATTGCTGACGGGGTTTATATGGAGAATGAACTCAGATTTACCAACAAGGACTACATACCGTTTGAATGGACTTATCCTGATTTCAAGAAAGAAGAATACTTACAGTTTTTTAAATCAACAAGAAAAATCTACAGTAAACAGCTTGAAAGATAAAAAAAGGATGCTTTTCAGCACCCTTTTCCAATTTTCATGAATAACTATACTATATGTACAGCTGCAGCATTGCCGAAACATATTCCGCGTTATCAACATCGCTGTAATCTTTCAAAGGATAATTATATTCTACTTTAAAATTTGCATTATGCCCGTTTAAATAAAAGGACATTCCGCTTTTTATTTCCGCATAATTTTCAAATCCATTCATTATTCGCACATTGTATCTGGAATAAACCTGTACTTTTGCCAATTCTGAATAATAGTAGATTTGCGCATAATATCCTGAAAAAGCATCATATAATAACTCACCAGCTGTCGCATTATAGCCTTCAACAGGGTTATTTTTAACATTCATATATGCTGCCTGAAAACCAAAACTGTCACCCCATGCAAGCTGATTATCGGCAGTTACATCAATTGTATAACCCAAATAATATTCAGTTTTATTAAAAACATTATACTGAAAATCTCCGCCGATTCCTATTACAAAAACTTCTCTTTTTCCTATATAATTTGCGCTGTTATATAATCCTTCTTCCTTGCCTTCTTTTCCTGCAATATTCGCCGATATTCTTCCTGATATCCGAGGAATACTATCATCATTAGTGATATTTGGATTAGATGAGTTTTCTCGCAGGCCTTCAAAAGCCCCAAGTCTATATTCAATAACATCATTTGCTGTAAAACCACGAAGCATAAATCCCAAATCCCTGCCGTCACTTGCAAAACCATTCATTGGAACAAACCATTCATTTTTATCTTGAAACAATGTTGATACTTCCGTCTGAATATTTTCTCTTGTAAATGGAACTTTAAATATGCCGGAATAAACCTGCAGCCAATTAAAAGGTTTCAGCTCTATGTATGCATCTTTCGTGAAAATATTGTTTCCGCCTTCGTTTTTACTATTCTGAGCAATCGTAATGTCATCAGTCTGAATAAAGAAGAAGATATTTTCACCGGCCTGTCCGTTTAAAATAATTCTGGATGTATCGAGTGTAAAATCATGGCTCCAGCCTTCACTATTCTCGCTGGCAGTATAACCTGTTTGTAAAAAATAATGGAGCTGTACCCATTTCGCGTTTCCTGTTTGTAATCGTGCCTTTGTAACATCTTCTTCCGGATCCTGAACAGCAAAAACCGGCAGAATATAAAATAACAAAATTGCTGAAACTGCAATTTTAAGTTTTAATTTCATTTTGTCCTCCAAGAAATTATATAGCTTAGTAAAAGTAGATATACGTTCATTTGGCAAGAAGAAATTTATAAAAAAAAGT
>JBFZEW010000385.1:0-2857 GCA_041306665.1 Spirochaetota bacterium
ACGCGTTATCCGCGCTGAAGACGATAAAGGATTTATTCTTCTGATCGATGACAGATATGGCACTCCGGAATATAAAAAACTGATTCCAAAGCACTGGAAAATAACTCAACACAATGATTCAGCGATAGAACGTATTCTGTATCTTTTAAATAATAAATTTGACGATTAAAAATTTTTTTATATTTATCTATACTTATAGGTTATAGATCTGTTATACATAATAAAATTCCAGGAAACAAAAATATTTTAAAGCTGCAGTGTATTCTCATTTATTACAACTTCGATATTATAATTCTGCAATAAATAGTTCCGCCATTTAAAAACTATTTTCTGAAATGTCCCATCAGCTTTAATTGAATTGGAAGTTTTTTGCCATAGTTGAACATCTTTCATTGAAGTGCCATTTTTAGACATTGCAATCCATGACTGCGAAGAGTTTGGAGAACTGTGTATTTTAAAACTTTCCAATTTATATTTTTCACCTAATTTCGCTATTATTGATGATAATCCAATGCGTTCATATAAAATCGCGTCGACCCGTTCACCTTTTAATTTAAGAATACTCTGCTCGTAATTATCCGCTTCCTCGAGATTTGTGAATCCGCTTCGCAGAAGAAATGTCTGCCTGACGTCTCCGCGAATAATTCCTATGCTTTTAAGTTTTTTTGCATCGTTCAAATTGTTAATTCGTCCTTTAAAATCGCTGTTAGTTATAAAAAACCATTTTCTTGACGCAACTTTGGTAATCCAATAGAACTTTTCTTCTCTCTCCGGCGTACGCGCCATTGTGTAAATTATTACATTCGGTTTTATTAACGCGGTTTCATACGCGCGCTTCCATGGAACAAGATTAATTTGATCATTGTTTCCGATCCGTTTTTGTATCTCTTTGCACATATCGACGGCAATCCCGGTAATATTACCGCCGTCATCAGTAAAATTTGTAGGAGGTTGTTCATCTGCCAGAATTACGAAATTAACGTTTATTTCTTCCGAAATCTCCACACGGTTTTCTTTATCTTCAGCAGCTTTTCCCCCGCAATTACAGATGATTATCATTATTATGAAACTTGCCATTTTTATAATAACTTTTCTCATAATATATACCCTTTATGATATTTTGTATGCTTTATAAGTTTTATACTAACAGATACCTTAAAAAAATCCAGCTATTTTACATTTAACATATATTTAATTTCATCTAAGAAACAAAATAAAAAAAACAAATTCACGCGAAGATGCAAAGGATTTGGCCGCAGATAAAAACAGATTGTTTGTGGGTGTTAACATTATATTTTACACTAAGATATAAAGGACGGATAAAAAACTCTGGAATAAAACACGATGTTCGAGCTTGCAGACGCAAAACTTACTGCTTTGAAAGTAGCATAATTTTTCTTTCAGCCTTATCAAGCTTATCTGCCGCTTCCGAGATATATTAAATGGCAGCTATTATCAGTACTATTAAACTAATGGTTTATCATCCATTTTATCGGCTATATTCCCTTCGCGCAGAATTTTTTGATGCAGAATAATTCCATTTTTCTCAGCAATCGCCTGAAGAAATTTTTTCTCACGACCTGCTGCAATTGTAACAGCCATACCTCTTTTTTCAGCACGGCCCGTCCTTCCAGCCCTGTGAAGATACTGAGATTCATCATCAGAAAGATTATAATTTATTACCTGCGTCAATCCTTCTATATCAAGTCCCCTTGCGGCAATATCGGAAACAACGAGAATTTGAATGTCACCTTTTCTAAAGTCAGTAATTACTTTCTGCCGTTCAAGTTTATTTTTTAAACCGTGAAAATCTGCCGCGCTGATTCCATGGAAAACCAGACGTTCACATATTTTTTGAGCGTCCTCATTTTTTGATACAAAAAGCAAGGCTTTATTGATATTTAATGCATTTATTGCTTTTCGAAGAATTTTAAATTTTTCCCTTTCGTCATCGGTGTAGAAAAAAATATGCTCAATATTTTCAGGCATTTTAGTTTTATCTACCGAAACACTAATAATATTTTCTGTTAATGACCCGGCTATTTGTAATGTTTCATCATTTAATGTAGCTGAAACAAAAATCATCTGAACGTCTTTCTGGAGCGATTTACGGATTGCTTTAATTACACTGAACGATTCATCCGTAAGCAGCCGGTCTGCTTCATCAATTACAATGGTTTTTATTTTGTGCGCTTTAATCTTTTTCTGCAATATCAGCTCGTTTATTCTACCGGGTGAACCAACTAAAATGTTTGGCTTTTTTTTTAGATTCTCAATCTGCCGTGAAATGTTTGTACTTCCAATTAATAACATTGATTTTATCGATAAACCGGCTGAAGCACTCAATTCACCGGCAACTGAATTTATCTGTGATGCAAGTTCATGCGTCGGTGCCAGAATAACAATCAAATCATCTTTCTCACCAAATGTAATTTTTGCAAAAAGCGGAAGTAGATAAGCAAGCGTCTTCCCTGTCCCAGTTTGGGATTTCATTGCAATACTACTGTTTTTTGAAATTTCGACAATAGACAGTTCTTGAATTTCTGTCGGTGCAATAATAGCAATTTTCTGCATTGCTGAAATCAGTTCAGGCAAAACACTTAATTCTTCAAAACTCATGATTTATCCTTTTCATCGGCAAATTATATTTTTCATACCATAATAAAAAGTGATTCTAAATTAACAAGATGAAAATTATCAAAAAGTAGTTGCTTTTCTCAATATCAAACCTGTTAAAAGACAGGTTTAAGACAGGTTTAAGACAGGTTTAAGACAGGTTTAAGACAGGTTTAAGACAGGTTTAAGACAGGTTTAAGACAGGTTTAAGACAGGTTTAAGACAGGTTTAAGACATGTTT
>JBFZEW010000386.1:0-2805 GCA_041306665.1 Spirochaetota bacterium
GGAAATACTCAGTCACGGCAGATAAAAATATAACTGAAAAAATAAAAATTTCCGGAATATACAATTATATATCGAAGCGTTATGATGATGCTGAAAATACGAAAGATAAAAAACTTCAACCTTATCATAAATTAGATTTGAATGCTGCTTATAAGTATGATGATAAAATTTCTGCAAATTGTAGAGTTGAAAACATTTTAAATGAAGATTATCAGGAAGCCTATGGTTATACTTCTCCGGGATTATCTGTATTCTGCGGACTGAAGGTTACATTATAATATTATGAATTTCAAAATCAGTTTAATTATTTCTGCGGGATTGCATTTTCTAATATTTTTAGTGCTGCTGCATCGTGATAATAAATTGAATGAACCAGTTTTTCAGTTTGAAGATAATGCGGTTGTCATTTCAGCTTCATTATCTTCAAATGCAATTTCAAATGAAATCGATAAAAATGAAATTTTAAAATCATCAACTTCGAAAAATAATACAGCATTAAACAAGTTTGAGAAGGAAAGTCAGGAACAGACAGCTTCGTATTTTAAGGCACAGATTAACAGTCTATCAGTAAACAAACCTCCGTCGTATCCAATATTTTGCAGTAAAAATAATATTGAAGGTGATGTTGTTCTTGTTGTTGAAATAAAGAATAATGGCACAATTGGAGTTATCAGCGTGGAAAGCTGCAGCGGAAGTAATTTATTTGCTTCAGCCGCAATAGAGGCCGCGTTAAAATGGAAGTTGACTGAAAATGAGATTTCAGCAGAATATCCGATTTTTATCCGTCAAAAAATACTTTTCCGCATTCAAGATTGAATTTCATCCTGGAACATGTGAATTGTTTGTGTAGGAAATGCGAATTCGATTCCTTCTGTTTCAAATGCTTTTACAATTTCCAGATTTATTTTCTGCTGGGCGTCCATGAAAATGTTGTAATCATTTGATGTAATGTAATATACGGCTTCAAAAATTAAACTGAAATCGCCGAATTCCTTAAAATGCACACGATCTAATTCAGTATGCAAGGTGTTTGTTATTATTCCTTTAACTATTTCGGGAATGCGGTTTAACTTGTCATGCGCAGTGCCATATTTAATATTTAAATGAAAAATGATTCTTCTTTTTTCCATTAATTTAAAGTTTCTTATTCTTGATCTTGTAAGTTCATAATTTGAAATTACGAGCTCTTCTCCTCCAAGGGCTTGTATTCTTGTTGTTTTTATTCCGATTTTTTTTACAGTTCCCATGTCATTTCCGACAATTATAAAATCATTAACTCTAAACGGTGTATCAAGATATATGGAAAATGAACTGAAAATATCGGCAAGAATACTTTGCAGCGCGAAAGCGACGGCAATCGAAGTCACTCCAAGACTCGCGACAAGCGCGGAAATTTTGAATCCGAGATTTGTCATTATAAGCAGAAAGCCGATCGTCCATATAATTATTTTTAATATGAGACTCAAACCGTTTACAGCATTTGCATTTTCTTCTTCATCTTCAGGGTTATGCCAAAATTTTCGGATAAAATAAATACCAAGATTTTGCGTAAGCAGAATAATTTGGTAAATCAAAGTTATTATAAACAATGAATCAATAAATTTCTCTAAAGCAACGTTCAGTACAGCGATTTTTGTTGATATGAAAATCGCGGTTGTGATATGAAAAATCAGTTTGATGTTTTTTATTGTGTTTATAAATGTATAATCCGGAGGAGTGCCGTTTCTCTGGGCATGTTTTTTCATCTTTGCAAGAATATATTTTTTTGAAAATGTAAAGAGCACGAAAAATAAAATGAATGAAAAAGCAAAGATGATATATTCGTTTAAAGGTGTTTTAAAAATCATGATTTTTGAAAATGGTAACAAGAAATTATCAATTGTCACTGATATTGTTTGGAAAAATTCCATTTTATCCTCGCAGAATTTTAATCATTTGTGATAAGTAAACATGCTTAATAATTATTCAGACAATAATATTTTTTATTTTTTTGATAATATGTGAATTCTATATCATAGAGCTTATCAGTCAATTTTTTATTGTAAATATGTTCCGGATAATCATAAAAAAATACTTTCCCTTTTTTTAAACCCGCGATTTTACCTGGAAGATTTAGCGCAATATTCAAATCATGAAGGACGGTAATGATCGTTGTTCCATTCGCATTTAATTTTTTCAATAATGATATTATAAGTTTTGCGTTTTTCGGATCAAGATGACTCACCGGCTCGTCTAATATGATAAATCTGCTGTTTTGAATATACGCTCCGGCTAATTGAACGAGTTGAAATTCACCGCTTGATAAATTTTTAATTGATGATGAAAGGCTGTGCGTTATTCCGCAGATTTCGACCGCTTCAGTCACAACTCGTTCATTTTTCTTAAATGTGAATGGCTTGTCATGCGGAAAAGTATGAAGCTCAAGAAACTGTTCAATTGTATAATCCGGCAAAGTATTGTTCAGCGTAAATACGAATGATATCATTGAGCTTCTTTCTTTTGAATCGTATTTGGAAAGTATTTTTTCGTATAATCTGATTTCGCCGTTTACCGGTTTCAACTCGGAAGAAATTGTTTTAAGCAGAGTGGTTTTCCCGCTTCCGTTAGGTCCGATTATGGAAATGAAATCACCCTCATATACCGATAAGTTTATATCATGTATTACTGATTTTCCGTCATAACCGCAGTTTATTTTTTCAAGAGAAAGAATTGTTTTTTTCATCTGTTCTCCCTCAAAGCCGTAAAAATGAAAAATAATCCGCCGATAAAACCTGTCATTATTCCTGCCGGAAGTTCAAATGGATC
>JBFZEW010000387.1:0-12145 GCA_041306665.1 Spirochaetota bacterium
TGTTTTTGTTTTTAAATGATTTACCATTTCCCGGAATAAATCATACAGCTAATGAAGGTAGTCGCATTAACTTAAATCTCTAATGTGTTCAGGATAATGGTTGTTAAGAATCTGTTTAATGTAAATAGACATTACAAAAAGAGGTCCCGCAATTCTGTGAGTCTGGCGTATTAAAATGAAAAACATTGCAATCCCCTGAACAATAATGATGCAGACAATTGTCCATAGAAGAATTTGATTCGATGCGATCATTTTGCGCAAAGTCTGCATGTTTTCATTGTGATTCTTTGCCATTTCAATGTTCATCTTCTGTTGAGTTTCATCTCCTTCGGTCGTATCGGAACTTGTAAGAACCTGCACAATGTTATCCTGAATTTCCACAATTTTATTGATTTTTCCGTTATTATCAATGGCATTCATTCCAATAAGAGCTGTTAGAATAGCAATTACGACAAATATCAATCCTATTACTGTAAATGTCGCGCGGAATTGAAATTTTTTATTAATTATATAGTTTTTTCTTTTTGCCATGTTTTTATCCTCTCATCTTATTGCCATATTTTCGCATAATACGTAAACTAAGTCAATGCTTTTTCAAATATCAAAAACGGATTTAATTAAATTCATATCGGCGATTATTTTGAAAAAAAGCCGCAGCGGGAAACCGATTATATTCGTATGTGATCCCTCATATTTTTCAATAATCATGTCTCCGTTTTCCTGAATCGCGTACGCTCCGGCTTTGTCCATGTATTCAGTAATTGACAGATAATTATTAATTTGTTCTCCATTAAGTTTTTTAAAATATACGGGACTTTTTTCGAGTTCACATGCTTTTTGGAGAATTGAATTTTTACAAATATGAGTTATCGCGATTCCGGTAATGACATTGTGCGATTTTCCTTCGAGAATTTTTAATGTATTGAAAGCGTCCTCATGATTTACGGGTTTCTGAAGTATGATATTATTGTATTCAACAATTGTATCAGATGTAATTATCAATGATTCATTGCTGTTTTTCTCTTTCAATTGTTTTATAATTTCTTCATTTTTTTCATGTGACATTCTCATGGTGAAAACATCCGCTGGTTCTTCCGGAAGAGCTGATTCATTAATGTGAGGAGGTATGATTTCGATCTCATTGAAAAGCTGTGAAAGTATCTGCTTTCTTCGCGGTGAAGATGACCCAAGTATTATCTTCATTGTTTCAAAATCACTTTTTCATTTATCTTGTAAACGTCGCGTATATCTTTGATTGTTTTGAGCCGCTTAATAATTTCATTCATGTGATCAACGCTTTTAACTCCCAGTACGAATTTAATTGTGGCAATGCCGCCTTCCGGTTCGGGAGCTTCGATTTTTATAATATTCGTTTTCATGACTGAAATCTGATCTGCGATGTCCCGGAAAAGATGAGGTCTGTCCGTCGCTGTGATGGCAATTTTTACGGGATGCGACTGTTCAGATCCGGACCAGACAATGTTAATGAAACGTTCCTGTTCGCCTTTCATCTGTTTAATTGAAGGGCATGATTTTTTATGCACAGTGATTCCTCTTCCGCGCGTGATAAAACCGATAACCTCATCGCCGGGGATCGGCTGGCAGCATTGGGAAAGTTTAATCAGAACGTTCGAATCGCCTTCGACCGTAATGCCTGTTTTGTTTTTTTTGTTGTACTGATGAATTTTTATCAAATCAGTTTCGGGAACAGTAACTTCCGCGATTTTTTCTTTTTTAATTTTCTTTAGTTTTTCTTCTTTTTTCGCGTCAGAATCCGCTTCTGAATTATGTTTGCGCAGCCACGTTCGGATTTTAGTTCTTGCGTTGGATGATTTTACGATTTTCATCCATGTATCATTAGGATGATGATTCAAGCTCGTGGTAATTTCAACTATATCTCCGCTATTGAGCGTAGTTCGCAGCGGAACCATTACATTATTTACTTTCGCGCCGGAACAATGATGCCCGACTTCGGTGTGAATGAGATACGCGAAATCAATCGGAGTTGCGCCTTTAGCGAGCTTTATGATTTTTCCTTTCGGCGTGAAAACGAAAATTTCTTCTTCATATAAATCCATTTTCAGTTCGGTCATGAATTCACGCGTGTCATTGACGTCCTCACGCCATTTAGTGATGTCTTTCAGCAGTGCGAGACCTGACTGTTTTGAAATGGAATCTTTTAAATCCATATTTTCTTTGTATGACCAATGCGCCGCGATTCCCATTTCGGCAGTAATGTCCATTTCTTGGGTGCGGATTTGAATTTCCAGAAAGTGTTTGTCCGGACCTGTTACTGTTGTATGCAGTGATTGATACATGTTGGATTTTGGAACAGCGATGTAATCCTTGAATCGGCTTGGAACCGGCGGCCATAGAGTGTGCACAGTGCCTAAAATCGCGTAGCAATCCCTAACTTCTTTCGCGATAATTCTGATCGCGCGAATATCAAAAATATCTTCAAACGATTTATCTTGAAATTTCATCTTGCGGTATATTGAATAGAAATGTTTAACTCTCCCTGAAATTTCAGCCTGTATGCTGTTTTTAACGAGTTCTTTGTTCAGCTCTTCACTGATGAATTCAATATAGGCTTCAATCTCTTCCCGTCTTAATGAAAAATGCTTTTTAAGTTCATTGTAGTCTTCAGGATATAAAATGTGAAAAGCAAGGTCTTCCAGCTCTGATCGGGTTTTTGACATACCAAGTCGTCCCGCAAGCGGAGCGTAAATGTCCAGAACCTCAGTGGCAATTTTTTTTTGTTTAGCAGGCGGCTGGAACATGAGTGTGCGCATGTTATGCGTTTTATCTGCCAGTTTGATGATGATAACACGCGCATCTTTAATGGTCGCCATGAGCATTTTTCGCAGAGTTTGCGCCTGGTCATGATATTTTGTTTTTTTCTTCAATGAAGAAATCTTTGTTACGCCATCGACAAGATGCGCGATATCTTCATTGAAATTGGTCGTAATTTTAAGCAGAGAAATTTCCGTGTCTTCAACTACATCATGCAGAAGCGCCGCGATAATCGTGTCTGAATCCATTTTAAGTTTAGCAAGAATGATTGCGACTTCAAGCGGATGAATGATATATGGTTCGCCTGAAAGTCTTTTCTGGTCTTTATGCGCGTTTTCAGCATATTGATAGGCTTTTGTTATTAAAGAAATGTCAGCATCCGGACGGTTTTTTTTCAGTATTTCAAGAAGAGTATTAAAATCTCTTTCCTTGATTTTCAAGTCAAATTCGCCCATTTATCCCGCCTGAATAGTAATTATATTACTATTCTTTTTATTTGATAAATTTCAATAAAAAATAAAAAAAAACTAATAAATTTTCATAAAATGCCGACTTAGTTAGTGATTGATTACATATTTACATTCCTTTTAAACCCATAGGGTAGAGGGCTTTTGCAGACTGCACTCCTGCAAAAGCCTTTTTTGTATCTTTTTGATAAAATATTTGACAAACGCAGAAAAGTGGATGTAATCAGTAAGCGTAGGCAGTAGGCAGTAGGCAGTAATCAGTAATCAGTAATCAGTACACATACACATCCGCAGACACTGGTAAGACTATGATATTTCATATAAATGAACAAAATCCGCAGATGCGGCTTATTGAAAAATGCGTTGAAATTTTAAAGAATGATGGAATTATTATTTATCCAACTGATACAGTTTACGCGTATGGTTGTGACATTGAAAGCAGAACAGCAATTGAAAAGCTTTACCGAATAAAGAACATTGACCGCGGCCGTCCTTTAAGCTTCATCTTTTCCGACATTTCCCAGATTTCAGATTACACGCGGAATATTTCGAATAACGCGTTTAAAATAATGAAAAAAACTTTTCCGGGACCATATACCTATATTTTTCAGGCGTCTAAACTTGTTCCGAAAATTCTGCTGACTAAGCAGAAAACAGTCGGTGTGCGCATACCTGATAACAATGTCGCGAAGGCAATCGTAAATTGTCTGGGAAGACCGATTCTGTCAACCAGCATTCCCGATGAAGAGGGTAATTACATCATTGAACCTGAATTTCTGGAATTAAAAACGCGCAATAATGTCGATGTTGTAATTGATTCCGGAAAAAAAAGCCAGGAACTTTCAACAATTGTTGACTTTTCGGATGGGGAGCCGATAATAATACGGATAGGCAAAGGAAAATTCGATTTTAGCTGAAAAATTTGGAGGCAAACATGTTAGAAGCAGGCAGCGGAATTTTGAAACAATTGATTTCAATAATAGTATTAGTTGTTCTTGGAGCATTTATTTCGTGGATATACTATAATTTAAGGAAAAAGGATTTATTCGGCGGATTTATCGGCGGAATGGTTGTTGGTGTAATCGGCGCAATCGTCGGAGCGTTTTTAATAGATAAACTCTATACTGATTATATTTCGGTCGCTCTTAAACTCATAAACGATATCGCAGGAATTAACATAATTGCCGGACTTCTAGGCGCGTTCCTCGCGGTTTTTATAATGAATAAATTGAATCATGACAAGGATAGAAAGAAGTACTGAACCGAGTTTATGATGAAAAATCAATTTTATCAATTATTGATTTTTTAATGTTGGGACAAACAGAAAAGAGTTCATTTGGATTTTTAAGGGGTCTTTTGAGTATAATCTCGGAAGATCCTTTTTTGCTTATGCCGTCAATATACTGAAGTGCTTTATCGGAAAGAGTATTGATTTTAATCGGAACCGGCAGTGAATTAAGCGATCTTTCTCTGTAACCTGTTACGATCAAATCATTAAAGGATTTTACCTCAAGAACAGCCGGTATCTTGCTTGTAATGGAATATGACTGCAGCTGTTTGCCCATTGAATATCCATTATGAACTTCTTCGATTCTTACGTCTTTCAGAATTGCACCTTCAGGATAAATCTGCGTCAGCATGTAATGATCAATCTCCGAGCGGATTTTATCCTTGTAATAATCATAACGCTTACTTGTTTTTTCTGAAATTCTATACTTCATGTCTGTAATCGGAGTGCCCGGGAATTTCAGAAGCTTCCGTATATTTATTCTTTTCAGGAGTAGTCCGCGGTTTTTGATTTCGCACAGCGCTTCATAATTGATTTTAAAAGAATTTTCAGTCTCGCCGTTAAGACCGTGAATAAGATTAATGCCCGGCAGAAGCACAGGTATTCCATTGACGCGTTTGTTTCCGCAAGCGTTAATTATTTCAACAGCAGTAATCATGTTTTCGCGGCTGCCTTTCAGATTATTCAGGCGTATTACTTCCGGATCGAAAGATTCAACTCCCAGCGGAAGAGTATCTCCCGGGGTAATCGCGTCCGTAATCGCGTGCAATATTTCAGAGCATATGCCCGGAAAGTTATATATCGTCCCTGGATTGGCATTGTCGATGTTGAGTGTTTTTAAATCAAAGCTGTCACGCAGTTTTTTTAATTCAGAAAACAGTTCTTTGACCGGCGTGAGTTCAGGTTTCGGAAAACCGTTTTTGTATTCTGTGAGCAGTGATTTGTAGCACAGAATGTCGGGCTGTGATCCCATCCGGAACCTGCTGATTCCCTGGCCGATAAGTCTGCTTACTTCGTCTATAATGTTTTCAGTATCACGGAATTCAACCGAGCTTTTAATGGACTCACTGCAGAAAGAGCAGTGAAATTGTCTCGGGCATCCGCGGTAAGATTCAATCTCACAGATTATTTCAGGATAATCCGGATGTTTTTTAACAACAGGAGTTCCGTATATTGACCATCTTTTAATTTCATCGTAGTTTCTTGTGCTGTCTTCGGCGTTTCCCTTAACAAAAGTATAAACATATTTTTCAATATCGTTTTTGATTTTTATCACATTGCCGCTTTGAGTTTCAATAATGTGGCTGATTAATCCTCCGATCGCGAATATGGAATTTATATTTGACGAGATAAGTTTCGTTATTTCTGCAGAAGTGCCGATTTTGTAGCCGAGATATTTTCCCGGAACAACCGCGCCGCCGATTATGATTACAAGCCGGTACTCGTCTTCAATCTGGAAATTATTGTTTCTGAAATAATCAGCTGTAACATAATCAATTTGATCTTCTGCAATCCCGGCGTCAATAAGAGCGCCGAATACGTAACGCGGGTAGGGAGCAATGAATGGAGGTACTCCGAGACATGCAGGTTCATCGATGAAAAAATCTGCTATTAAAAATTTATTTTTCATTAAGTTTGTACAGGTCAGTTTCGATATCTTTGACAAGATTCAGTTTTATTTTCTGTTCAAGAAGAGTCAGGAAAGAAATTCTTTCAAGAATGCTTGATTTGACTTCATCGGAAGTGCCATATCTTTCGATTAAATCATCAATCCTTTGCGTCAGAGTAACTATTGAACCATGTTTCACGCGTTTATCGGCGTAGTGAACGATTTCACTTTCCGAAAGCCTTGTATTCAAATCGATTGATTGCAAAAAGACGTGATTTCTTATGATCTCGGCGACGTCAGGAAAGCCCATTGCTTCAAGCATTTCAGCTCCGGTTTGTGCATGATTTTCTTTTGTCTGCAGCGATCTGGTTTTTGTAATGTCATGCAGCAGCGCGGATATAATTACCAGATCATGATCAATTGATTCGGGGTGCTTCATGTTTTTCATTATAATTTCGCTTACAGTTTTAACCAGAAATGAATGATCGATGATGTTTGAAAGCATTTCTGTTTCGTCAATGAGCCTGACAGCTTCTTCATATGAAGGACATTTTTTTGCCATTAGAATTCCTTGAATATAAAAGATCCATAATCTGTAACATTATCATCTGAAAGATGGATTAAATCAACTTTATTTTCAATGAGAAAATCATTAATTAGTGGAGCATCGGGATGATGATCGAGCTTTCCGCTTAAATAAACCTTATTGCGATAAAAACCTCCGCAGCCGCCGATAAAACCGTATTTATATCCCGGAAGATTAATGAACCCCGGGTTTACTCGAAGGGAATGCATTCCGGCATTGACCGCTTTTTCGTGTATTTTTAAATCAGCCGTAATGATAGAATTTTCCCCGGCCTCAAGGATTGAACACCTGCTGTAAGCCTGGTTTACATTTATTTCTATAGTATTTTTCTTTTTAATGTGTGCGGCAATTTTTTTAGAAGTATGCGGCAATTTATGGAAAAAATAATTTCCGATTAACGCGGCATTAAAGTAAATATCTTCCGGATAATTTTTTGAGAGAACTTCATCGCATATAATCACGTCATAATACTTTTCAGCTTTTTTAAGAAATTTCCGGCAGATATTTTTATGACAGAATAAAAATTCATCTGCGGCAAAAAGTTGAATATCGGGGTGCGAGTTTATCGGGACATCGACGTCTGCGCATGGCGGAATTTTCAGCGGAATGAAATCAAGTTTAAGCAGAGATTTTTGAATTTTATCTGAAATATCGCAGCTGCAGATTACTGAAACCGGCATTTTAATTTCTGAGCAGGTTCATGATGTATTTAACGAGCGCCATATGATCCATGTTTATTGGGTCAGCAGTTTCAATAACACCGGAAAGCAGTATAAGAATTTGCGCGATTCTTGCTTTCATCAGCGGGTCATAATCGGACTTTCTTCGTTTTGGCAGATTTTTTTCAGCTTCGATAATCATGCTTTGGTAAAGATTAAGCTGCTGACTGAGGAATTTCTGCAAATGGGATGAAATCTGTTCATCTTCAAGAGAATACAGAAGAAGATTGAGAAGAATTTTTACTATCTGCTTATCCATGAAAAATTTTTCAATACCGAAAAGCGCGGAAAGAGCCGCTTTCTCATTGGATTGAAGACTTTGGTGAAGTACGGTCGAATGATCCTGCTGTATTTCAATAAAAAGAGACTGAATTAAATCAATGTACATGTCTTCCTTGGATGAATAATAGTGCAGCAGACCGCCTTTGGAAAAACCTGATTCTGTAGCTACATCTTGAACAGTAATGTTGGAATATACATCTCTTTCAAGGCATTTCTTTAAAGCATCAAGGATGATTTTTTTCTTTTCTTTCATTTTTTCTTCTTTGTCCATGAAAAAAAACCTCCCATAAATGATTACTCAATGAATACGCAGTTTTTTATTTTCCGTCAAGGAAATAAACATAAAAAACCTTCATATTTCTTAAATTTTATCATGTAATCAAATAAAAAATTAAGCGGGTTAAAGAATTAAAATTTTTTTTCCGAAAATTAAATGGTATAGGTATACTAATGGGTACATTTAAGAAAAATAAGATAAATATATCGATTGCCATTATTAGCTTAACGGTATTCCTGAGTTTTCACGCTTCCGCGAAATTTCTTCTTGATGAGGAAATTGATGAAACTCCAGCGAAAACAACGGAAAACGCAAATTCTGGAAAAACAAATGATGCGAATACCAATGATTCGATTAAATTCCCTAAAAATGTCGCTAAAAACATTGAAGTACTGCCTGTGCCAGGGTTAATAGATTCAGTAAAAATTACATGGACTTTAAGTTCAGGTTCTGACGGCGTTTTTATCGTCGGCAGGACAACTGAAATCCCTTCAAACGAAAATATCGCACTTAGCGCGCTATCAATTAAGGTTATTCAGCCCGGTGAAGTTTCGGAAGCCTATGATAAAAATATTCCTGAAGGCAAATTTTATTATGTAATTCTCTCAAAAAATAAAATCACTGAGAAAAAAATTGAACTCTATCCAAATGATAATTATATTACAAATCCGGTGATAATAACCAAAAAAGCCGCCGATGTTACTCTGTTGCCGCTGGTTGAAAACATTAAAGTTACTGTTGTTAAAGAGGGTAGCGCCGCGGTAACATGGACTCCATTAAAGCTTGAAAATGTTATTTATACGATATACAGAAGCACGGAACAGCTGTCTTCGATCGAAAAATTCGAGAAAGCCGAAAAAGCCGGCGTCGTAAAAGACGCGGATTCATTTTATGATTCTCAGGTTGATAAGTCGGGAAAATATTTTTATGCTGTTACTACAAGCGATACTGTTAGAAACGAAAACAAAAAGCTGATTCCTGACAGTAGTTTTACGACGCAGAGCGTGAATATTAATGTCGAAAAAAGAACATCAGTCGCTGATATCAAACTCAGTACTTTGAAATCAAACGAAATAAGAATTGCTTGGACTGGTATTCCGAATTTCGAAGGCGAGTATCTTGTCTACAGGAATGAAAGCGTAATCAATACTGTCGAGAAGCTAAATAAGTCCTATCTTGCCGAAAGAGTTGATTCTATTCTGGCGTTTTACATTGATAAAAACGCAGTTCAAGGCGCTAATTTTTATGCTGTTATCGCTAAAGATAAAAAAGGCACTATTAATAAAGAGTTAATCGCGAATCAAAATTACAATGTGGAAGGATTTGAAATCGGCACGCCTATCAGGCTGCGGATGATTCAATCGAAAATTAATCCGGATAAAAAAACTGAAATTATATGGCAGTATTCCGGTGATCAGGGAAATAAACAGTTTAGATTGTACCGTTCTGAGAAAATTACTGATGTTAAAAATGAAATAAAAAACTTTTTTCTGGTGGATAATGTCGATGTATCAAAAGGCGTCTACATTGATACAGTTCCTGCTGACGGCACATTTTATTATTATCTTGTTCCTCCTGATTTTGAACTTCAGTCTGATTTTGTTCTCGCGCGAGGCGTGAATTATACAGCACAGCCTGTAATTTTTAATCTTGAAAAAAAGGATCCGCTTAAGCTGAGGCTGCTGAGCGCGAAAAAAAGCGAAGCTGATAAAGTTTTATTAACATGGAAGTTTTCCGGAAAAGACAGCGCGACCGCATATGTTCTATACAGAAGTGAAAAAATTCTTTCGTCAATATCTGCGATTGACTCGGCGTTCATGGTCGATGAAGTTGACTTTCAGTCCGCGCAGTATTCGGATGAGGCTGTTCCGGCCGGTCAATATTATTACGCTCTCATTCCCGCTGATTATAAAAATGCTGCGGGTTTTAAAATGCTGAAAGGAATAAATTACACTACTGTTGCTGTAAAAATCACGCAGCCTAAAAGCATCACCGAGAAAACAGAAACAGGCGTAGAAATCGAGCCTGAAATAAAGATTCCGTTGAAAGCAGAAATTGTGATACCGAAAGATTTAAACGAAATTTTGAAAAAATATTTTTATCAAAACAAATACGATGACTCTATTGTTTATCTCAAACAATACATTTTAAATTCGTCTGATCCGTCTAATAACGCAGCGGCGCGATTTTACATTGGAAGAAGTTATGCGGCTAAGGGCAGTTACAGTGAAGCGTTGAAATATTTTTTAAGCAGCGACGTAAAAGAGTACATGCCTGAAGATTCGAAGTTTTGGCAGAACTATTGTTTCACCAAATTGGGCAGATAACAAGAAGGTAATTTATGAAACAGAAAAATTTAATTATAGGCATGATTTTAATATTAATGAGTGTTGTCATTCTTGGCATTTATTTTCTGAACGTGAAACCAAATTCTGAGGCAAAGGTAATGTTTTCCGAAGCGAAAATAATTTTCGAAAGAGGGAACATTGAATCCATAAATAAATCGATAGATATGTTTACGAAAATTATAGCATCATATCCTGACAGTAAATTCGCTCCGGCATCGTATTTTTTTATTGGAAGGGGTTATGAACTTACCGGTCTAAATCAGCAGGCATATTTAAAATACAGCTACATTCTGAAAAATCAAAGTAAATACATTGATGATGAAACAAAAAACATTATATATACGAGAATGGCTCATCTTAAAGTCATGCGGAATCAGAGTGATGAAGCTATTTCAGATCTTTTGAGTTTGTTGAAAAACGTTAAAGACGGTGAATCGAAAAGCCGCGTTTATGCCGAGCTGGGCCATTCTTATTTCTACGTAAATAAATTTGAAAACTCCCTTGAATCTTTTAATCATGCTCTTCTTGAAAACGGCAAAAACGAGGAAGCAATTCTCGGCAAGGCGAAAGTACTTAAAAAAATGGGACGCGACAATGAAGCCTATGAAATTTACAGGGACTTTCTTTCATATTTCGGACATGAGTCACAGTACACTGAAGATGTAGAAAAAGCATATACTGTTCAGGCGTATTCAAGCGGCCTTGAAAACTTTCGCAAGGGAAATTATAACGGAGCGATAAATTATTTCTCAATCGTAATTACAAAGTTTCCAGATAATAAACTCAGTGAAAACGCGTTATATTGGACGGGCGAAAGTTTTTATGGACTGAAAAATTATCAGCAGGCCGCGCAATACTTTCAGAAAGGCATTGATAACCGATTTTATCACAAAGATGAAGATTGCAGAATAAAAAAAGGATATTCATATTTCATGATGAAGCGTTTTGATCTTGCCGCGAAGGAATTTGAAATATATCTTGAACAGCATGAACGCGGAAAATATACGGAAAAAGCCAGAAAATGGAAAGAAGCGGCGTCAAGAGAATTGTCAGTCATATATAATCTTGAAAAAGACAGCAATGATGTTTCTGAAAAAAGCGATGTTGATGATGCGCAAGATTTAGACATCGGCAGGGATTCTTCATTGGATAAAAATAATTCAGAAGCTGGAAACAGTGAAGTCGGAAGTAATGGATATGTTATTCCAGGCAATAATCAGAGAATTTTTCTGGAAAGCGTTATAGAAATATAGATGAAGTTTTAAATTCATGAAACAGGCGGTTCCAGCTGCCTGTTATCGTTTCATTGTTAAGCGAATCTTCCAGTAATTCAAGATAACTCTTTCGTGGAATCAACTCGGCGCCAAGACTTTCCAAATGAGATGTGTAAATTTGCGAATCTATAAACTGGAATCCCTCATTTTTCAAAATACTGTTCAGTGAAATTAAAGCGATTTTCGACGCGTTATCTTCGAGTGAAAACATTGATTCACCGAAGAAAGCTTTGCCTAAAGAAACGCCGTAAAGCCCGCCCGCCAACTTTGAATCTCTATAAACTTCAATGCTGTGAGCAACCCCTAATTCGTGAAGTTCTGAATACGCGTTAATCATGTTTTGATTTATCCACGTGCCTTTCTGTTTTTCACGCGGGAGGGAACATTGTATCATCACTTCGGTGAAATCAATATCCGCGCGGACTGAAAAGATATCGCGTTTCAGAATCTGTCTCGTCGATTTAGAAATTTTAATTTTGTCGGGAAACAGAACAAACCGCGG
>JBFZEW010000388.1:0-2812 GCA_041306665.1 Spirochaetota bacterium
TGAATTTGTTTGCGCCTGTGCTGGCGCGGGCCATGTGACTTTCTTTTTCATGCAAAAAAGAAAGTCACCAAAGAAAAGTGCTAGTCCTCAATCGGCGGACGGCCTGCACAAATCAGCAAACATCATGTTTAGATTTGTGCGCGCTTCGTCCTCCTGACTCGGCATTCGGGGTTCTATTCCAGGGTGGTTTAATCGTATACTTTGCGGGCTTTGCGTCTTTGCGTGAAATAGTCTTTTGTATTTTGTTTCGTAGAAGTTCAAAATTAAGCATTCAACATTCAAAATTTAAAATTACTTTATAGACACAGACACAGACACATACACATACACATACACATATACAGACACATATAGGCAGAGATTATGAATATATTTGACAACATACCGGATACAAAAAATATTTTCAGCAGCCCGGTAGTAACTATTGGAAATTTTGACGGACTTCACGCAGGTCACAGAAAAATAATTGAAAAACTTGTCAGTATTTCAAATGAAAAAAAATGTGATCACATTGTAATTACATTTAAGCAGCACCCAAGAAGCGTCCTTTTTCCGGGTACCAAATTTGATTATCTGCTTACGCGCAATGAAAAAATCGATGAGTTTAAAAAACTTGGAATAAAGAATGTGATCATGATAGATTTCGATCATAATTTTTCGCTAATGTCGCCAGTTGATTTCATAAACGATATTCTCGTTTCGAGAATCGGTGCTTCCGCCATTGTCATGGGTTATGATCATTCATTCGGAAGACAGCGTGAAGGAAATATTGATAATCTCATTCACCTTTCCAGGAATAGTTTTGATTTGTATCACATTGAGCCTGTAATAATCGACGATCATCCTGTGTCATCAACCAGAATAAGGAACGATCTTCATGAAGGCGATGTGATTTCTGCGTCCAGGCTGCTGAATAAATTTTATTACCTGAACGGTTATGTTGTAAAAGGAGAGCAGCGGGGCAGGAAGATGGGATTTCCAACCGCGAATGTCGGACTCATCGATGAGACAAAAGTTATTCCCGGCGACGGTGTTTACGCGGCTCGCGTGCGCATTGATGATGAATCAGAATTTCATTTCGGCATGTGCAATGTCGGTTATAATCCGACTTTCGGGAATACGAACAAGACCGTCGAAGTAAATATTTTTAATTTCGACAGAGACATTTATGAAGAAAAAATTAATGTTGAATTTATTGAAAAAGTGCGCGATGAAGTGAAATTTAAATCACTTGATGATCTTATAATTCAGCTCAATAAAGATAGAGACGCTATTACCTGCCTTTGTAAAACTCCTGAAATTAAATAATTTTATTAAATACAATTGTTTAAAAAAATTGACATTTTAATGCAGTATATTATCTTTGTAAGGTTTGTTTGAAACCTGGAGGCTTTTATGCAATTTTTGAAAAATGTTTTATGCGCTGTAATATTATTATGTGCGGTATCAATATCAGCACAGGATCAAAGCGGAAAAAATCTTCTAATGATCGGCGAGAGCGCGTCTTCGCTCGGAATGGGAGGAGCAGGAGTGACAGGCAAAACACTGGATTACTTTATCATGAATCCGGCTTCAATAGGTTCGCTTGAGCGGCTTGGTGTTTCGCTTCAGTATGGTAACCTAATTCCGGATTATAAAAATCCAAACATTTCTATCGCTTTTCCGACATCATATGGAAATTTCGGCGCTGCGTTTAAAATGATCGATATGCCGGATTCAGTTGACATGACAAAAGCATATTACGGAACAATAGGTACGGCGAAAGAGTTTAATGATAAATTGAAAGTGGGACTTTCCGCGGAATTCATGACGGGAACTGAATCCGAAGGCGGTGTTCTTTATTTCGGACTTGGTCTTGGAGCAATATACTCTTTCTCCTACATGAAAGCGACTTCATCGGGTTTAGGATTCTATAATCCTGAAATCGCATTCTCTCTAAAAGGAGGAATTCCTCTTGATGAAGACACTTCTTCAGCGAATTTAAATCTTTTAACGTTAGGGTACAGTTTCGATTTTTTCAGAAATAAATATTTTACTCTCGCGTTATCAAATGAAGTTTCCGCGATTAATTTTTATTCTGATTTTCCGGTGAAATTCGGAATTCAGTCCGTAATCATGGAACACTACATTGTTCGTGTCGGAGGAAATTATCCTGACGGCTATGATTACGCGGATTTTACCGCTGGACTTGGTTACAGATTTAAACACGATAAATTTATGGTGCAGGCTGATTATTCGTTTGTTCATCTTGATGATTCAACTTTCGTGCATTATGCGGGACTGACTTTTGAATTCGGTGAACTTGACAGAACACCGCCCGTGACAAAAATTGAAACAGATAATCTTTACATATCACCGAATTATGACGGAAAACAGGATTATGTAATGATTGATCTTGATGTTTCGGATAAAAGTAAAATTCAAGGCTGGACATTGCAGGTAATTGATTCTTCAAATCTTGTTGTTCGCGAATATAAAGTTTCTGAGCGTGACATGAAAAAATCGCTAACGCCTGTCGAGTTTGCCAAGGCGATTTTCAGGAAAAAAGAATCCATGGTTGTTCCTGACAAAGTCATGTGGGATGGAACTGACCGGAATGGAGTAATTGTGAAGGATGGAAAATATCAATATTCCTTTACAGCATGGGATGAAAGAAATAATTTTTCCTTGAAAAAAACCGGAGATATAAATGTTGATAACGACATGCCTGCGGCTGAAGTCAAAACGGAGTATCTTCTATTTTCGCCGAATGGTGATAATAAAAAAGATGAATTAATAATCACGCAGAATATTAAGTCGCAGCCGAATGATA
>JBFZEW010000389.1:0-4809 GCA_041306665.1 Spirochaetota bacterium
CTGCGCTTATGCCGGAATTCCTTCGATTGTATTCCTTCCGAGCAATAAAATTTCGACGGCGCAGCTTGTTCAGCCGATGTCCAACGGGTCTATAGTTCTTTCATTGAATACTGATTTTGACGGCTGCATGAAAATTGTACAGGAAGTCACGAAAGATAATGAAATATATCTCGCTAATTCAATGAACTCCCTGCGTGTTGAAGGACAGAAAACAATTGCAGCGGAAATTGTGCAGCAGTTTGATTGGGAAGTGCCTGATACAATTATTATTCCAGGAGGAAATCTCGGAAATGTTTCCGCTCTTGGAAAAGGATTTAAAATGTTGGCAGGTCTCGGCCTCATTTCTAAAATGCCGAAAATTGTAGTGGCTCAAGCTCAAAACGCGAATCCGCTGTACCAGTCATATAAAAAAAACTTTAAGTCATTTGAATCGATTATTCCGGAAAAAACTCTTGCTTCGGCTATTCAGATCGGCGATCCTGTTTCAATTGAAAAAGCTGTTAAAACTCTTCAGGAGTTTAATGGAATTGTTGAGCAGGCTTCTGAAGAAGAACTTTCAAACGCGGCGGGCCTTGCTGATCGAACAGGAATGTATACTTGTCCTCACACCGGAGTCGCGCTTGCAGTACTCATGAAACTCGCAGATAGAAATGAAATTGATAAAAACGGTAAAACCGTTGTTATTTCGACTGCCCATGGTCTGAAGTTTTCCGAATTTAAAGTCGGATATCATGAAAACAGCATTGCGGGATTCGAATCTAAATATAGCAATATGCCTGTAATGCTTGAGCCTGATGCTGGGAAAGTTAAAGAAATTCTTGAAAAACAATTTTCCGGAATGAAATGAATCACGGAATGATACAACAGAACAAGCCTGCGGCAAAAAGTGCCGCAGCTGCTTTCTGGATGTCTCTGTTTTTTACAGGACTTGGTCAGGTTTATAACGGCGAGCTTCTCCGCGGAATTGTATTGTACCTTTTAATTATTATTTCTTTCCTGTATCTTGTTATTTCAGCATCGCTTGAATTGCTGAATACATATTTTTTCGCGTTCATCTTTGTTTCTTTTATAATTCTTTTTCTAAAAATATATTCAATAATTGATGCCGTAACATCAGTAAAAAAGAATAAAAGTCTGAATTTTATTGCGCCTTACCGGAAATTTGTTTATATATTTTATGCTTTGATTACAACACTGTTTTTGTCCTACATTGTTTTCATCAGTGCTCATTATTACAAATTTGTAGTTGTTACGGATAACTTAATGGAGCCGTCGATTCATAGCGGTGACATCTGTTTAACAGTGCTGCATGATTCTAAAAATATTCAGACTGGAGATATCATTCTCGCAGGTAACAGTCTCAGCAGGGTTATTTCAGATAAACCTTCAGTCTTTGAAATTAAAATGGGACGTGTATGGGTTAATGGTGAAATGATTGAAATTGATGTTCCTGAAAATAAAAATAATCCTCAGTCTTCTTCACTTCTGTATAATGAGATATATGAAAAAGTTTCTTTCAACATTCATCTTGATTTAGGCAATGCCGCTAATCAGTCATTGTATCAGAAATTAACATGTTTGGAAAATGAACTGATCACTTTGAATGACAACAGATTAAAACTAAATTCTGCAAAAATCAGCAGTGAAAGGATATTCAGAATGGAAGGTGTTTTTATAAGTTCTGATTTTAATAATTTATTAAAAACAAGATTTGCTGTTAAAAAAGATTAAGAGCCTTTTCAACATCATCAATACTTTCCGCGTGAATGAGCATCTGTCTTGAGGCTGATGAGTTTGCGAATCCGTGAATGTACTTTACAAGATGCTTTCTCGAAAGAATAATTCCATAGTCGCCGTGAAGTTCAGTCATTATGCCTACATGTTCGAATATCTGGCTTTTTATCTCAGCAACAGTTGGAGTCATTCCGGAAAAAATCCATGGATTACCGATTGCTTTTCGTCCAATCATTACGGCAGCGCATCCGCTTGATTTAAGTTTTTCACGCGCGTCATCGAATGAGTCAATATCTCCGCTGCCGATAACCGGGACATTTGAAAATTCAGCGATTTCGGAAATGATGTTCCAGTCGGCTCTTCCTGTATATTTCTGGCTGTTGGTTCTTCCATGAACTGCAACATGCGAAATTCCGCAGTCTGCTAAAATCTTGACAGTAGTTTTATAATTCAATGAGGAGAAGTCCCATCCTATTCGGATTTTGGCGGAGACTGGAATTTTTACAGCACGCACAACAGAAGATGCGATTTCCCGCAGAATATCAGGATCGCAAAGCAATGCGGCGCCTGATCCGCTGCCAGCGATTTTCGGAGCGCAGCATCCCATGTTAATGTCAATGACATCGGGAGCGTATTTTTCAACAAACTGCGCCGCGTCACGCATTACTGCAGGGTCTTTGCCGAAGAGCTGAATTGCGATTGGTCTTTCACTTTCATGAAATTTCAGATAGTCAGTTGTTCTGGCATTATTACGCACAATTCCCTCGGAGCTGATAAGTTCAGTATAAGTCATGCCGGCACCGTGTTTTCTGCATATCTGACGGAAAGGTGAATCAGTATATCCAGCCATTGGAGCAAGAATGAGCGGATTGGATATTTCAATGTTGGAAATTTTCAATGACATGATTATAAATTGTAAATTGTTCCTTCAATGGCGATGCTTAGCTGCATTTTACTGCCGAGAAGATTTAAGTGTTCTTTTGCATCAAGAAAGTTTTTTTCAAGTCTGCTGTCTGAATAGGATGGTTCATGATGTGTAAGTACGAGATGTTTTATGTTCCATCTGGCACCGCAGTTTACTGCCATTGTGTATGATGTGTGACCCCAGAAAAGTTTCACGAAGGATTCATCTAAAGTATATTGCGCGTCAAGAATAAGAACATCCGCGTCTCTGAAAAAACAGTCGTCATCATTCGTGAATTTTTCTACAGTTTCGCCGATAAATTCGGCATCGGTGCAGAATATGAAAGTTTTGCCTTTTTCGCGGAATCTGTACGCAAAACTACCGCCAGGATGTTTCAGTCTGAAAATGTCGACTTCGAGTCCTTTTTCCGGAGTAAAAGTTTTTCCATATTCAAGCTTAGTGAAGGTTTTGGTTGCCGCCATTTCATCTAATTTTTTAGGAAAAAATCTAAAATCCTGCTGATATTCAAATCTGTGCTGAAGATCATTAAAAGGCGAATAGAAATTTAAAATATTTCCGGGAATATATATTGGTTTGAAAAAAGGAAGTCCCTGCACGTGATCCCAGTGAGTATGAGTAATGAAAATTGTTAAATTTTCCTTGCCTTTGCCAGCCTTTCCCTGAAGAAGTCTGTCTCCTAAAGGACGAATACCGGTACCGCAATCTATTATGTATAATTGACCGGTGCTGCTTTCAACAGTGACACAGGTAGTGTTTCCGCCGAAAACATGCTGAAGATGATCCGGAAGACCGGAAATAAAATTGTCTGCATCGTCCGGAATAATTCTTTTCCCCGCAGCCATTAACAAAATTTCTTTGAGACGCTGTCTGTATTCTGAATCAGTTAAAGGAGTCGGCAGGGAGCCGCGCACACCCCAGAGTTCTATTTTCATCAATTCACCGGAATAAAATAATTATTGTAATCTATAAAAATTAATAATATATGTCAACAACGATTATATATTATATATTGCTTTAAATCCATAAATAATTTAAATTAAAGAAAAATACTATAAATATGCGCATTATTTTGGATTATTAGCACTGATTTTTGTCTTATGAAAATTTAAATTCGTATATTTGTTGACAGCAATAATGAAAAAAAATAGAATCTGCCTTGAAGCTGAATAGACTGACAGGAGTTGCCATGAAAAAAAACTCGTTTGTAACATTCTTCTTTATCATAATTCCGAAAGCCTTTTTATCCCGCATATTCGGTCATTTTGCAAAGTCAAATTTTTCTTCTCTTTTCATAAAAAAATTCGCCGCTTCGTTTAAAATAAATCGCGAAGAATGCATTGAACCTGAAAATGGATTCAATAGTTTAAACAGCTTTTTTACAAGAAAATTGATACCCGGAATGCGGAAAATTGATATATCAGCTAAAAGTCTTGTATCGCCTGTTGACGGGAGAATTGATCAGTTTGGTCCGGTTACTGGAACCAGAGTTATGCAGGCGAAGGATATTGATTATCTGCTCGCAGAATTACTTCCCGCGCAAGTGCATCATCTATTTATAGACGGTTCATTTATTACAATTTATCTTTCACCGTCAGACTATCACAGAATTCACTCGCCATTAGACGGGAAAATATTCGGAACGCTGTATGTTCCCGGAAAACTTTTTCCTGTAATGGAATATATGGTAAATGGAATAAACGGGCTTTTTACGAAAAATGAAAGAGCAATCTCATACATTGAAACATCATCCGGAAAATGCGTCGTAGCAATGGTAGGCGCCATGAATGTGGGACAGATATCCATAAGTTACGAGAATATTATTACTAATCAGAAAATGTTCAGAAAGAAAAACGAAATACTTTATCCTGATAATTTGAAACCGCAAGTTCATAAAGGAGATGAAATTGGAATATTCAACATGGGCTCAACAGTTATAATGCTGTTTGAAAAAGATATGGTTGAATTCAGCCGATTTAACATTGGTGATAAAGTTAAAATGGGGCAAAAAATCGGAACAATCCGCTGATTTCCTCGGTTATATTTTGAATTAAATTTCAAGAAAACTTAATATTTTTTAAAAATATTCAAATACCACGCCGATATTATTACTGAAGTAAATTTAATTTTTTCCGAGGTAAATATGAAATCGG
>JBFZEW010000390.1:0-7635 GCA_041306665.1 Spirochaetota bacterium
AACCGCTCGAAGAACTCAGCTTTTCACAGATGATTTGAAGGTGTTTATGCTGGGTTTCGAGTACAGCACACAAAATTCCCGGGAGTAAAAACAGCAAGCACAAAGACGCGATCAGGACAATCTTCGGTTTGACATTTTTTTAAAGAAATAAAGTTAATCTAATCGCACGATTTCAAGAATATTGTGTTCTTTTACGTTTTGTTTTCGATATTTAATTGATTTTTTTAAAAAATTAATTTATAATCATTAAATGAATAAAATTTTTTGCATTTTGTTAATTTTAGCATTTATATCATGCGCCGGAAAAAACAACAGTTCCGTTGTTAATTATGACGGATATATCGATCTTTCAGGTGTAAATTTAAATAATAGCATTGTTCAGCTAAACGGCAAATGGGAATTTTACAGCAATCAATTACTTACACCCGCAGATTTTTCCGATTTCAGACTGAATCCTGCATTTGTAAAAGTACCGGATTATTGGGACAATTATATAGTTTCCGGACAAAGTCCTGAAACGCATGGCTATGCAACCTACCGTATTTCACTACTAACAGAATATTACGAAGATCTTCAGGTTTACATTAGCAGTCCTCAGTCCGCGGCAAAAGTTTTTATCGATGATGAATTCGCGGGTTCGCTTGGAATTGTCGGGAAAGAAAAAAACAGTGAAATCCCTGAACCGGGTTTCATTATTGCTGATTGTCCGAAAAATTCAGACTACATTACAATAGTAATTCAAATTTCAAATTTCAACTTCATTCAGCCCGGACTCAGCCGATCCGTATTAATTGGAACCAAAAATCAAATTGAAGATTTCCTGAACAGAAGGTTTTTCCTGAATATTTTTCTTTTTTCATGCCTCATTCTCTTTTCCATTCTGAATATAATAAATTTTCTTTTAAGGCGTAAAGATACCCATTATCTCTGGTTTGCCGTTTTTTCATTAGACATTTCCGCCTGGACGCTTCTTAATAATTTAAGTTTCCAAATGTATCTCATGGATTTCATGACATGGCATGTTTTCATACGCCTTCATCTTTTATCGTTAATTTTATCTTTCCCGCTTCTTATAAAATATCTCGCGACAAATTATAAAAGCGAAATGTCGAAATATTTTCAATATTTAGTATTTATAATTTCAGCTATATTTTCAATAAATATAATTATTTCTCCATCAGCAATATCAGCGCTATTTTTTGATATTTTTTATATTTTCATTACTCTGGGAAGTTTTCACGTTTTTTTTATGCTGATCAAGGCAATAGTGAACAGGAAATTTAATGCAATATTCAGTGTAACTGGTTTTATTGGAATTTTTATCGCAGGCATA
Organism: Spirochaetota bacterium; assembly: GCA_041306665.1. Lineage (GTDB taxonomy): Bacteria > Spirochaetota > UBA4802 > UBA4802 > JAFGJZ01 > JAFGJZ01. The sequence goes on from JBFZEW010000390.1 coordinate 1,334, forward strand.
ATTGATATTTTATCATATTTTTTCCATTTCGGCACTTTTTACATTGCGCCTATTGCAGCGTTCTTTTTCTTTATTTTTCAGTCAATCTATATGAGTCATAAGAATTCCAGAAATATCATTCAAATAGAAAATTTCAACGAACAGCTGGAAAATAAAATAAAAAAACGAACTGCACAGCTTGAAAAACAGAAAGAAATGCTGATGCATAAAAATTGCATTATCGAGAATGATCTCTCTCTGGCAAAAAAAATGCAGCTGAACATTCTGCCATCAACTCCGCCGGACAGCCGCTTCAGTTTCGAATACATTCCAATGCAGCAGGTTGGAGGAGACTATTTTGATTTTCTTAAATTCCGTTCGGCAAATAAAACCGGAATTTTCATCGCAGATGTTTCAGGTCACGGAGTATCAGCAGCGATGATAACTTCAATGCTGAAATCCACGATTCTGCAATCGGATTCGAAACGCCAGGATCCGGCGGAACTTATGAAATACATTAATTCCATTCTCATGAATCAGACAGCGACATATTTCATTTCGGCTTTCTATGGAATTGTAAATTTCGATGATAATGAAATTACTTACTGCAGCGCCGGCCACAACATGCCGATTTTAATTTCTAAAAATGAAATTATTGAACTTAAAGGGATTAAAGGTATTCCACTCGCGATAATGAATAATGAGGAACTTGATTCAATGAAAAAAACATATACAAATAATACATTCAATTTAAAGAATGTTAAAAAAATCCTGTTATATACCGACGGTCTCACCGAAGCTACTTCGAAAAATGACATTAACATTCAGTTTGAAAATATAATGATAAATCAAATTATTCCGAAAATATTAAAAGAGCGTAAAAATAAATTTACAGAGCAGCTTCATCAGGAACTGATAAAATTTCACGGCAGTGAAGAATTTGAAGATGATATCTGCATGATTGCTGTTGATTTGAAAAAATTATAAGTTTATAATATTATTGCAATTGACTGAATATGAATGATGAAGAAAGATGAATCATGAGCGAATCAACTTTTGAAAATAAAACTTTAGGCGTTTCCGAAAATATACTCAGCTACATTTTCAATATATCTGTAAAAGAAAATGAGGTTCTGTCTGAATTGCGCAAACTAACAGCCGGTCACAGGCAGAAAAAAATGCAGATTTCACCCGAACAAGGCAACATTCTCGCTTTTTTAATTAAAAGCATCAATGCCGTTAACGCGCTTGAAATTGGAGTGTTTACCGGATACTCTTCCCTGTTGACCGCGTTATCGCTTCCAGCTGACGGCAGACTCACCGCAATTGACCGTTCGGAAGAATTTACGGATGTCGCCAGAAATTTCTGGGAAAAAGCCGGCGTGACTGAAAAAATTAAACTTATACTCGGAAACGCAAATGAAATTCTTGACTCACTTCTTGAAACGAAAACCGAATTTTATGACTTCATTTTCATTGACGCGGACAAAAAAAATTACATCAGCTACTATGAAAAATCACTGCAGCTATTATCGCCAAGGGGAATCATTGTAATCGACAACGTTCTTTGGCGCGGACTTGTCGCTGAAGAATCAGCAGATGATAAAGTTACTCTTCAGGTTAGAGAATTCAACGAATATGTTTCAAAAGATGAACGTATTGACATGTGCATCATTCCTGTAACAGACGGAATGATGCTTGTACGGAAAAAATCTGATCAGTGAGCATCATTCCAGTTATTACCCCAGCCTGAATCGACTTTAATTACGACATCAAGCTTCATTGCATCGCGCATGTTTGTTTCAACGATTTCTTTCACTATTTCCTTTTCATCTTCACTGACTTCAAGCACGAGTTCATCATGAACCTGCATTATCATGCGGCTTTTGAGTTTCTTTTCAGAAAGAATACGATGGATGTTGATCATCGCGATTTTAATCATGTCAGCTGACGTTCCCTGAATCGGCGTATTAATTGCGATTCGTTCAGCACCTTCTCTTCGGAATGAAACAGCGTTGTCAATTTCCGGTACAGGTCTCTTCCTGCCGGCCAGAGTGATGACATATTTATTTTCTTTCGCGAACGCGATGGTTTCATCAATATACTTTCTGAATCCAGGATATGTTTCAAAATATTTATCAATGAATTTTTTCGCGTCGCTCATTGAAATATCAGCCTGCTGAGAAAGTCCATACGGAGAAACTCCGTAAATTGTCGCGAAATTAATTATCTTCGCCTGCCGCCTCATCCATGGTTCAATTTTATCGAGAGAAACTCCGAATGTTGATGACGCGGTCATTGAATGAATATCAATACCGTCATTAAACGCTTTTTTCATGTTTTCATCTTTACTAAGATGAGCAGCAAGACGCAGTTCAATCTGCGAGTAATCCGAGGAAAGTAAAGTATATCCTTTTTCAGCGACAAATCCTCCGCGGATTTTTTTACCGAAATCATCTTTAACAGGAATGTTCTGAAGATTCGGATCAGTAGATGAAAGCCGGCCGGTCGCTGCAACGGTCTGGTTGTACGAAGTATGAATCCGTCCTGTCCTGTCGTTTATCATTTTCGGAAGCGAGTCAATGTATGTTGATTTCAGCTTGCTTAAAGTTCTGTACTGAATCAGGTAGCCGATGATTTCATGATCTTTAACAAGTGATTCAAGCACGCTAATGTCAGTGGACAAACCAGTTTTTGTTTTCTTAACGGGCTTCAGTCCAAGTTTCGTGAAGAGTATGTATGAAAGTTCCTTTGTCGAATTGAGATTGAAATTTTCTCCCGCGAGTTCAAGGATTTTATTTTCGACGGCGATGAGATTTTTATCGTTCAGCACTGAAAGCTCTGTAAAATACGCAATATCTATTTTCACTCCTGCGATTTCCATTTCTGCGAGTACAGTTACAAGAGGCATTTCAATTTCAAAAAAAAGTTTTTCAAGATCATTTTCCCTGAGCTTAACTTTGAGAACATTATAAAGCCTTAGCGTGATGTCGCTGTCTTCGCATGCGTATTCAGTAACTTCATCAAGAGGAATTTCAGATATTGGAAGCTGATTCTTGCCCTTTCCTGTAAGTTCCGAATAAGTAATTGTTTTATAGTCCAGATAAAATTCAGCCATGTCATCCATGTTATGTCTGCGCGCGGACGGATCAATCAGATAGGACGCGATCATTGTATCAAAAAACATATTTCTCATTCGTATGCCTGCGTTTCTGAAAACAATATAGTCATATTTTATATTCTGACCGATTTTTTTAACAAGGTCATTTTCAAGTACAGGACGGGCTTTTGCCAGTAATTCGTCTTTGCTGTACTCGACGCTATGATCATTAAAAAGAGAATTGCTCATTACGGGAAAGTACCAACCCTGACCTTCTTCGAGTGAAATGGAAATTCCGACAAGATCGGCTTCCATCGCATGCACTGAAGTCGTCTCGCTGTCGACAGAAATTAAATCATATTTCGCGATCTGCTTGAATGCATCATCAAGTTCTTTTAAGGTCTGAATGCATTTATAATTTTTTTTAATGAGATTCTTTTTTTCAACTGGTGCTTCCTTAACCGGTTCTGAGCTTCCACCGAAAAATTCTTCAGCGATTGATTTCATTTCAAGTTTTTTGAAATAGTCATATGCTTTAACGTTATCAAAATTTTTAAATTCAGCGTCTTCAATTTTAAAATTCATTTCAACATCTGTCTTGATCGTAACAAGCTTTCGGCTTAAATAAGCCATTTCCTTGTTTTCAATAAGCTTCTGCTGATTTGCTCCTTTAATTTCTGATATATGTTCATAAATTCCATCAAGCGATCCGAAATCGGAAATAAATTTTACCGCGGTTTTCGGACCGATTCCTTTAACTCCCGGAATGTTATCGGCCGTATCTCCGACAAGCGCCATATAGTCGATAATCTGAAACGGTTTTAGTCCAATTTTATCTTCGACTTCTTTTACATCATAAATAATATAATCGGAAATCCCTTTTTTATTAGCATAAATTTTAACTTTTTCATTAACAAGCTGATACGCGTCTTTATCTCCCGTTACAAGGAAAATTTCATAGCCCATGTTCGAATATTTTACCGCTGCCGATCCAAGAATATCATCTGCTTCCACTCTTTCATCCATTATTACCGGTATGTCCAGCACAGAAACAAGATTTTTAATTTCTTCAATCTGCGATTTTAAATCATCAGGCATTTTTGCTCGGTTTACTTTATATTCGGAATACATTTCAAAACGGAAAGTTTTTACAGGAGGATCAAACGCGACTGCAATATAGTCCGGAGAGTTGTCTTTTATGAGTTTCAGCAGCATGCGCGCGAAGCCGAAAATTGCCGAAGTGTTCTGACCCTGCGAATTAATCAGCGGATTAGCTATAAACGCGAAATAGGCTCTGTAGCACAGAGCGTGACCATCAATGATATAAAACTTTTTCATTCAACCTTCCTGTTCAATAAAGCTAATTTATCAGCAAAGACAGTTTTCGTGCAAGCACTTTATCAGATATTTTATCATTATGTTTTATGCAGCATCACTAATGCTGCTTATGCCTGGAACTTACAGATTGATAAAGTCAATTTTAAAGCTAAAATTTATATTTGACAACATTGTATTATTTATTTAGAAAGTTTTAATGAAAAGAACATTGTTCATTATTCTGATTATAATTTTTACTGCCTGCAAAAATACCGTCAGCACGCCTTCCATAAACGGATTGACTTCGCATGATAACTTGCTGACGAAAAGATATTTAAATGTTATTTTTGAAAAAATGAATATTTTTCCTGACCAAACGCAGGCATCATTCGCGTTTATAAAAAACGGGGCAAATTTTTTTTACGGAATTAAAAAGGAAGGCAATATTTTATCCGCCATTGAAAATTACGATAAAGTTTTCGAAATAGGATCCATAACAAAAGTATTCACCTCAGCACTGCTTGCGGAATTAGCATGTGAAAATAAAATTTCATTAAACGATACAATAAACAAGTATTATGACATTGACTTTAAAAATAACCATGAAATTACATTTCAAAGCTTGGCGAATCATACTTCGGGTCTGCCTAAACTTCCATTCAATTTTTATTCAACAGCAATTTTACATCCGAATAACCCATACAAAGATTATACTGTGGAAAAGCTGCTGCATTATCTGCAGAATGACTTATCTTTGTCTTTCGAAGAAAAAATTGAATACAGATATTCTAATCTTGGACCGGGACTTCTTGCGTACACTTTGACAAAAAGTGAAAAAAACGACTACCAAAACTTGCTCGAAAAATATATTTTCACAAAATATAAAATGCATAACTCAACGACTTTAAAAGAATTCGCCGGAGAAAAAATGATTCAAGGCCTTGATGCGGATGGTAATCCGGCCGCGAATTGGGATTTTTCCGCTCTTGCCGGAGCCGGAGCAATTTTATCATCAACTGAGGATTTATCGAAATTCGCAGCCGCACAATTTGATTCAGACAATAAAGCCGCTGAACTTGCAAGAACTCAAACATATTCTTTGAATGAAAATTCAGGCATTGCTCTTGCTTGGCACATTAAAAAGAACGATTCCGGCAGCACTTTATATTGGCATAACGGCGGTACAGGCGGGTACAGTTCATGCATGATTTTTGACGTTGAAAATAAAAACTGCGTAATCATTCTCACGAATGTATCGGCATTGAATAAAAATTCAGACCGTGTCGATAAATTGTGTTTTGAATTGATGCAAATGTTTGAATGAAGCAAAACATGTATGCGCGTATTTACCGTTCATTTATGAATCATCGGCCGCGGCAGAAATTTAAATTGATAATTAAACATAAAAATGCGGGATGTAATGATTATAAACAATGAAAAACGACTTCAGTTAGCCGGATTTTTTTCAAACATCAATGTTGACGGTAAAAACAAGGAAAATAAACTCGAACAGATTATCGCGTACCTTGAAATTATTCAGACTGTAACCGCAAAATATTCACTGTCAAAACCGATGATTTTCGCGGATTGCTGCGCAGGAAAATGCTACTTAAGCTTTCTCGTTTATTACTACTGCAACGTGATTGAAAACCGTGACGTGACAATATACTGCATTGACAGTAATGAAACTCTAATGACTCATTGCCGCGAAATCGCGCGGAATCTTAATTTCACTAAAATGATTTTTTTTCACGGGGACATTCTTGAATTTAGAATCGATAAAAAACTTGATCTTGTATACTCGCTGCACGCGTGCAATGACGCGACTGATAAAACCATCTTCCTCGGAATCAAAAAAAACGCGGCTTCAATTCTATCAGTCGGCTGCTGCCAGCACTCACTGATA
>JBFZEW010000391.1:0-6375 GCA_041306665.1 Spirochaetota bacterium
AAAAAGGTGTTCTAATTCCAAAAACAGGCCGGGAGAGTTTTTATAAATGGATGAATGTCTGGTATGTTCCTGAAGGCGGAAATCTGAATGAAAAGAATCTTACAGACGACGCGCGGAAGGATATAAATGATCTTAATGTAAAAGATAAGATTATATATATGGGTTTAAATGATTCCAATTCAACAACAGATATTAGACAGAATATTAAAGGTATTATTAAGTACAAAGCTTTGAATACAATTTGGGGATATGTTTCAATAATGGATATTGAATCGTACCGCGAATGCATGGGATATATTTCGGCAGAAGATCTTGTTTCCGATGTGCCTGAATCCAAGAAACAGCTTATGAGTCTGGACAATGAAAATCTTGATGATATGTTTAATGAATCAGCTATTGTTGTGAATGATGTTAAATCCGCAGCAGCTAAAGTCGACTTTTCGCGCAGGGAGAATTTAACTAGAAAGGACGCTGATGTTGATGCTGGGCCATATAATCTAGTATTCATAAAATTAAAAAATGGCGTGATGCTTAATAAATATGTTAAAGACCTAAATGAAGAATTAAAAAAAACGAATCTCGGAGTGAAAGCCGTAACCTGGAAGAAAGCTACTGGTCAGATAGGAAGTATTGCAATGATTGTAAAAGGAGCGTTGTTTGTTTTTGTCATGATCCTGTTTTTTGTTGCAATAATTATTATTGTGAACACTCTTACAATGGCTGCACTTGAGCGCATTACGGAAATCGGAATGATGCGCGCAATCGGCGCAAGGAAGGGGTTTATAAGCGTAATGTTTTTCGGAGAAACGTCTCTGCTTTCAGGAATATTCGGAGGTGCCGGGATCGGCGCTGGAGTAATTCTTGTAAAGCTAATACCGTTGCTTAAAATTACATCTGACAATGATATTGTTCAATTACTTTACGGGGGTGATTATTTTTCACCGGTATTATCTGCAGGTGACGTAATGATGACTATTCTGCAGCTTATTGTTGTCACGCTATTAACAGTAATTTATCCAATAAAAGTCGCAAAAAGCATTACGCCTCTTGATGCTATTGCAAGGGATTAAGGCAGGGAAATATGAAAACATTGTTGATGATAAGCGCGAGAAATCTTTTCAGGCAAAAAAGAAGAAATATTCTTCTTGGATCTGCCATGGCAGTCGGAGTAACACTGCTGATTATCGCTTCCTCTTTTGCGAATGGAATTTCGGACGTGCTTTTTAATAAAATTGTAGTATTTGTAGCGGGCCATGTGAGTTTTTCTTCAAATGAAGGAGGAAGCACTTCTAAAATAGTGTTTCGCGACAGAGAAAGAATTGAGAAAATTATAAATGAAAATGTGCCAGAACTAGAATCGTTAGATGAAGCTCATGGTGTATTTTCTCGAATAATAGGAAATGGTGTCGCCGATAACATGATGATTATCGGGATAGACGCCGAAAAAGGTCTGTCGCCTGAGCGTCAGGCTGAATTCGAAGAAAATTTCAATATTATAGAAGGTGAATTTGAAGATATTCTCAGAACTGATGTTGAAAATCCGATTATTGTTCCAGTTGAAAAAGCTGAATATCTAAATATAAAGAAGGGTGATATAATCAATGCCCGGTTTGTGAATATTTTCGGACAGAATCAATCCGCAAGATTTACGGTCGTCGGGACAATGAAAAATGATAACGTGTTTATGCAGTCTATTTTATTTGTGCAGTATAAGAATTTAAAAAGACTGCTTGGTATTAAGGATAATGAAAGCGGGAACTATCAGATAACAATAAAGGATCCGAAAAAAAATGCTATTATTGTTACTGACAGGCTTCATGATATACTTAAACCAGGACCCGCATTTATTAGCGGAAGTATCGTAAAATCCGCTAAAACAGAAAATGTAACCGCTCTTCCTTTCCGCAATACGGAAGATGCAAAAAAACTAATATCTGCATCTTTTACACTTTCGGAAGGAAAAATGGATGATGTGTTGAAAAGAGATGGAGCAATGGTTAGTGATGTACTGGCAAAACAGTTACATATACGCGTTAACGATAAAGTGCAGATTTCATTCAAACCGAAGTTCTCTGATAATTCAGCTTTACTCCCTGTCACAGTTAAAGGGATTTTTAAAAGCGATGATGTTACGGGTAAAAACACAGTATATGTTCATGACTACTTATTTTACAAATATTTTAACGAGAATATTCCGGATCTGGTAAAGGACAAAGGGACTGCCTTTATACCTGCTGATAGCGCTTCGTTTAAAAAAGCGCTTGGAGATGAATGGGTTCTTCTGCCAAGGACAAAAACTACGGATGAGTATACAAATAAAGTCAGCAGTATTGTTAAACTTAAAACAAAGGCAACAATTATTGACGTTAATTCAATGTATGAAACTGCAAGTCAAGTACTGCAATTGGAATTTGTATTGAATTTAATAACGTTTGTAGCGGTTCTTGTGCTCTTCTTCATTATATTTATCGGTGTAGTAAATACGCTTCGAATGACAATCAGAGAACGGACCCGCGAAATAGGAACAATCAGAGCAATAGGAATGCAGAAAAAAGATGTACGCAGAATATTCGTTCTTGAGACAGGAATGCTTGCCATGATGTCCTCAATAGCAGGAACAATATTTGCGTTTGTTATTATGGGATTATTGTCAGTAATTTCCTTCAATACAGAAGGTAATGCATTGGCGATTCTGCTCGTAAAGAAACATTTGTATTTCATGCCTTCCGCTGTCAGTGTCATATCATTCATGTTGCTTATTATTGCAGTGTCAATGATTACAGCCTTTTTTCCTGCAAGACGGGCTGCTAAAATGTCCTCTGCTGATGCGTTAAGACATTATGAATAAAAAAATTATAGGTGAGAAAATGAAACTAAAATTCAGATTTTTAATGTTATGTATATTGGTTCTAATGTTTGATGCGGGTGAAATATCCGCAGAAACAAAGGGAAATGTGCTGTTGAAAAAAATGGAAGCTTTAATGGACGTAACATCAGACATTAAAGCGAATGTTGTGCTTACACAGCAGAAGACTAATCAGGGAATTAAAAAAATGGAAATGATTTATTACCGAAGAGACGCTGATGATTCATTTCTTATTGTAATGACAAATCCTGAAAGCGAGAAAGGAAATGGGTATCTCCGCGCTGGTGATAATTTCTGGATGTACAGAAGAAACACGAGAACATTCCAGCATATTAATCGTGATGAGAGTATCGGCGGATCAGACGCGCAAGGCGATGATTTTGAGAAACGAAAACTGACAGAGATGTACGCTATAACTCTTGACGCGTCGGGAAATGAAGTTATATCAGAAGAAAAATTAGGGTCGATTGATGTTATTAAATTAGAAATTAAAGCAATAGTAAACGATGTGGATTATCCAAAAAAAATATACTGGGTTCAAAAAGATACATCTTTAGTTTTAAAAGAGCAAAGTTATTCCTCATCCGGAACATTGATGCAGACCGCATATTACAGAAAATATACAATGGTTGACGGGAAATATGTGCCTGTTGAACAATTGTTTATTGATGAGTTTGAAAAAGGAAATAAAACACTAGTAGAAATTTCAAATATATCGACAAAGAAATTGAGTAATGAAATTTTCACCAAGCCGTATCTTGAAAATCTCAGTAAATAGGTGAGAACATGAAAATGATTAAATATTTTATAATGCTAATTCTTTTTCCGGCCGCTATTTGGGGTCAGTCTTTGGATGCAGATGAAGATTCAATGTTCACAGGAAACAGCACAGTCGTTGATAGAACTGATAATTCGTCAGACGCACAGGAACAGAAAAAGTTTTCTATTTCAGGTGAAATAAACAGCGTAAGCGGTTACATGGCGACGCATGATTTTGTTCTCGAAGGTGAAAGCAAAGATAATATCCTTGATTCATATGTTGTTGGAACATTTTTCGCCGACGCACGGTTGACGGAGGGATTTAAAGGATTCGGAAGTTTTGAGGCGTCATATAATGCTGTCAGTGGAGAGAAGGAAGCAGATGTAAAAGAACTATTCATCAGTTTTAACATTAATCATGCTGCATATTTTCAATCTGGAAAACAGGTTCTTCAGTGGGGCAGGTGCTACATGTGGAATCCGACAGATTTAATCAACATTGAAAAAAAAGCATTCATTGATACTCCAGGCGCGAAGGAAGGAGTATACGGATTGAAAATGCATATACCTTTCGGAACAAAGTTTAATATTTATTCTTTTACTGATCTGGGAGAGGCAGGGAAAGCGGATGAAATTGCCGGAGCGGGAAAGTTAGAAGTATTAATTGGTACAACTGAGATTGCATTGTCGGGCTGGGGTAAAAAAGGTTATGAACCAGTTGCAGGTCTTGATTTTTCAACCAAGATTTTAAAGTGGGATATTCTAGGAGAAGCATCAGTTTCAAAAGGAAGCAATGTTGAAAAGTTAGCTGAAAAAAATGGGATTCTATTTAAAGAAAAATCGAAAGATATCATCGCAAAAGCATGCATAGACTTGGGAAGAACTTTTGATATAGGCGACAATAAAGATAAGTTTAGAATAAATATGGAATTTTTCTATAATGGTGACGGTTACGAAGAAAATATTTTGGATGATAGCGATATGTATATCTATGAAAAAGATGTAACTATCGAAGATTCTTCAGGCAATGAAATTACTTTACCAGGAGGAGAAAAAAAATATTTTCTGCTTGGAAACAACATGTATGAGCCGAATTATTATTCCCGGTATTATGCTGCACTTTTCACGACCATAAATAAATTCATCATTAGTGAATTAGCATATAACCTTAATGTGATATCAAACATTGAACAAAAATCTTTCATGATTTCAACAGGAGTCAATTATCAGAATTTAAGCGATTTTAATATGAGCTTAATGTTTACAGGTTATGTCGGTGAAAGAAACACGGAATATACTTTTCATGAAAGAGGAGTTGACGTACTTTTAACATTTGGAGTTGTGTTTTAATAAGCATATAATACAATATAATATTCATAAAACCGGAAACTAAAAATCACCGCGTTTATGAATATAAAAAATGAAAAAAAATGCAATCTTGTTAAAAAACTTTTACATTTTTTCAAAATTTTACGTTATATAGATAGAACGTAATAGGAGGAAAAATGTACTTTACTACACTTAATATTGATCCTGTTTTATATGAACAGTTGGATAAAATATGTGAAAATCATGGAATTACGCATGCCTGCTTGATAAAAGAAATTTTAAAATGCGTGTGTATGAATTATGATTTATCAAAATACTCATTTGGACTTACGCGATATCAGAAGCGTCGCAAAGGATGTAAATGGAAATGTTTCCGTATCGATTTTTCAGAGGAAGAATGCAGGTTATTTTATGGAAATAGATTTAAGTTTCGCGTTAGTGTCAGTAAGATGCTTTATGTCGGTTTTGTTCTTTTCTTGAAGGAAGCGCTAGAGAATATTTTTAAAGAGGATGAAGATCACGCTGAAAAAATATTTAATAGTTATACATCTCTGATAAAAAAAATGCTTCCTTATATAGCAGAAGAAACAATATTTTTTAAAATTATCCATAAAAAGAAAGGATAAGTATAAATTTTTAATGTAGCATAAAATCTTCCTTCTTTTATAAAGAAATATAAAAATAATAATTATATTAGTTCATAAGACATGCCTATACAAAGAAAAAAAACATTATTTGATTAATAAATTATTGAAAAAAAATAAAAATATATCTATAATATTATTATATTTCGCTTTTCTATTGGCGTAATTTAAAAAATTACTGGATTTATATAAATATTATGATAAATGCCTATTATTTGATGTATAAGAAATCAAGATTTCGTAACACAATAGTGAAAATAATAAATATATCAGTAATTTTATGTATAACAATAATAAATCAAACGAAGCCATTATACTCGCAGGAAGTACTTCAGATATATGTTGATTCGGGAAATCGGCCATTCATGAGCATGGAAAAAGGAAAAGCGGCTGGAATCTACCCTGAAATAGTATCTACAGCATTAAATCGAATGAATATTCCGTATGTTATAAAAGCATATCCATGGAAAAGAGTTTTGAAAGCTGCTGAAAACGGTACGGCGGGAGTTGCGGGAATATATAAAAACTCAGAGAGGGAAAAGTATCTGGATTTTTCTGATGTTCTTTATTCTGAAAAAAATATGATTTTCGTTACGAAAGAAAAGAGTTTTACTTTTAATTCAATCCATGATTTAAAAGGGAAAAATTTGGGTGTTCTTAGCGGATGGAGTTATGGTCTTGAATTTGATACAGCACGGCAGAATAAAGTCTTTGAGGTTGATGAAGTTGACAATGATGAAATAAATCTGAAAAAACTTGAGGCTGGCCGAATTGATT
>JBFZEW010000392.1:0-2743 GCA_041306665.1 Spirochaetota bacterium
GAAATTATTTGGTGTAGAATTGCTGGTTCTGATAATGTACATCCTTCAAATTTTAAGTCAATTGGATTTGAACCTTCATGGTTTATTAGTGATCATTTTTCAGCATCATGTGATTGTATGATGATAGCTCGATGGCATGGAACTGACATTGAAGGAGTATTATTTCAAAAATATTTTCAATTGTTAAATGAACATGGATTATTTAACAATATCAACGATGCGAATGAGTTCATAAAATATTATCTTTCATTTGATTGGACTGAGCCTGGTGAATATGAAATAATTGAGGTCTTTATTCAATAAAAATAAATACAGTGAAAAGTTTGTGAACTGCATACAACATTGGCTTAATGCTCCGCTGACGCTCCGGGCTGCGCCACATTGGCTTCCGCAGGTACGCTCCAGCCAACATCGTTCGCCCCGAAAACGTTAAGTGCAATACCAAGATATGGATAAACAATGTTTGATGGATCTTACGGTTAAGGAAAAAATATAAGAGTAATTGTATTGTTATTTTTTTGCATCATCTTTTTTGACTTGCTGTATTTAAACACCTGAAATTAAAAAATTAAAATTTCCAAACTCCATCTCAACAATGGAGAAAATCATTCTCGGCGGTGAAGAACAATATATTTTAATCCGTGGACATGATATAAAAACCCTGTTATCTTACAGTGTATGTTTGCAGTTTTGAAAAATTAAATCTGCTGATTACTCATTATTAGCGATTTTCACAGGAAATGTAATTTCAATTTCAGTCCCGCTTTCAGATGTTATTTTCATGTCTCCATTTAGTTGTGTTAAAAGCAGATTAACCATGAGAAGGCCGAAAGAAGTCGTATTGTTGTTGTAGTCAAAATCCGCAGGAAGTCCGCAGCCGTTATCTTTTATTGTTAAGCTGCATATGCCGGTCTGCTTTTGAAAAAATAATTTAATTGTAATGATGCCTTTGGGGTTATCTATAAATGCATGTTTATAGCAATTCGCCAGCAGTTCATTTATAACTAAACCGCATGGAATAGCATCGTCAATCCCAAGATGAACTTCTTCCGCAGTAATTTCAACGGAAATATCCTGTTTATTGTATAATACGCATAAATTTTGAATTATTTTGGGAATGAAATTCTGAAAGTTAATATCAGCAAATTCTGTATATTTATACAATTCAGTGTGTATCATCGCCATTGTGCTGATTCTGCTAACACTGTCTTTAAATAATTCTTCAGCTTCCGGATTTTTAACATACCGCAGCTGAATGGACAGCATGCTGCTGATAAGCTGCATGTTGTTTTTAACGCGATGATGAATTTCTTTAATCAGCATTTTTTTTTCTTTAACAGCATGTTCAAGTTCGTTACAGTAGTTTTTAAGATCAGTCATGTCTTTAAAGGATTCCACGGCTCCGATAATATTTCCCTGAATGTCATATAAAATGGAAGAAGTTACCAGAACGTGATTTTTTTTATCGTTTGAGGAATAGACGAATCTTCCCGCAATGAGAATGTCCTCCTCGCGGTGGAAAAATTCATAATCCTTTTCAATTTCTTCATTGGACTTGGAGGATAAATCTGCAATATCCGGTTCTTTATAGTTAACAAACGGAAGCATTTCTTTGTAGTTTCCTTTTCCTATAATGGATTCAGATTTTATACCGGTCAGTTCTTCCAGTGCTTTGTTCCATAAGTAAACTTTTTTGTTTATATCCAGAACAAAAGTCGGATCAGAAAAGTTGTTTATAATGTTAAACAAAAGATTTCCTGAATTTTTTAATGTTAAATCGTTAATTTTTCTGTTTGTAATGTTTTTTACGCAAACCAGTCTTGCGGGTTTGTCCTGCCATAAAGTTGAAATTGAAATTGTCTTGATGAAAAGAAGACGGTGCTGCTTTGTGAAAATACGAAGCACTAAATCATCGGGAAATCCTTCGTCTTTGAATTTTCTAATTTGAAATTCAGTTATTTTTTCTTTATCGTCTACAAATATAAAGTCCATGATGTTTTTATATGTAACGTCAGTAATGGAGTAACCGTATTCTTCGAGAGGCTTTGAATTTATGAATACAATATTATTGTTCTGTATGATTAAAACTACATCAGACGCATTTTCAAGAACTGATTTAAATTCATTGGAATTGTTATTCATTCTTTTCCCGTATTGAAATTCCGGAGAATTTTTTTTCATATTTTCCGGAAAGTTATTTTAAATTCACTTAGCTTTTATGGAAAGCACTAATAATGTAATGCCGCTTATTATCATAAGTGCATCAACTGCCGGCGGAAGCGGAATTGTTTTTTTCTTGTCTATTGTTATTTCCAAAGATCCGATATCTGCAACTTTATCACGTTTTGTGTATGTTATACCCTGATATGTAAAAGCTGCAATTCCGAGTACAATCAAAGCAATTCCTGCAATTTTAATTATTTTCATTTTCTTTCTTGCGTTTCTGTTTTTAAATTCTGTGATTTTAAATTATAATTTTCGTCCGCGGATTATCCGCAGCAGAATAACTACAACAGCAATTACCAGCAGAATGTGAATGAATCCGCCCAGCGTGTATGATGTAACCATTCCAAGTGCCCAAAGCACAATTAAGACAACGGCGATAATTTCTAACATATGTTTCTCCTTTTTTAATTTTTAATATTTCTGTGATGCTTCGTGAAATGAAGTTTTAAGAGAACTCCATGCTGATTCAGCGCCTTTTTTCAATGATTTCCATGTTTCTGCATTTGCGGAATTGATT
>JBFZEW010000393.1:0-2987 GCA_041306665.1 Spirochaetota bacterium
AAAATCGCATCAGAAATCGGAATGGAGTTTGTTCCGACCGAGGAAGGAGTAGCAGCTGTAACTCTCGATAAGAAAGATGATGCAGTTCAGGACATTGCCGAAAATTTTCAACGCGCAGTTGACACTGAAAAGTATAATGATTATTCCAATAAAAAAGGAAATTATCCTCTCCAGAGAATCCTTAAAATTTATGGAACTGATTTCTTCTTTAGATCAAATCTGAGAAAATACGAATTTAAATATTTAAAGCAGATAGTCGATGATAATCAAATTAATCGAAAAAAAGATCTGGAAATGCTGCGGGATATGATTAAAAAAATTAAAGATAATATTTCACGTGATGTTAAACTTGAAGAAAATAGAGGCGATATACTTGATCTTGAAAAATCCGTTGTACACGCCATATATTTTTCAGCCTAGCTGCGGCAGCGTCCGCTCATGAAATCTTCAATGTGTTTTATTCTTCTGCTGATGGAAGGATGGCTGTAAAAAATAAATTCAATTATTCTGTTAGGTTCTTTGTTTGCAAGATTAATCCGGGAAAGTTTGTTCATTGCATCTATGAATATTTGCGGACGTCCTGTTGTCTGAACCGCGAAACGATCGGCTTCTCTTTCGAAAAATCGTGATATTGTATTGGTTAACGGCATTATCATGAAACTGAAAACAGATATGTAAAGAAAGAGAGCAGGAATTGTAGAAATCTCATTGTATTCAAAATATCCGGTTTTTTCAAGTGTGATTTTATATAACAGACTGCATAAATAAAAAGAAGAAAAAATAATCGCTCCGCTTAAAATTATGTTTTTGATTATATGTTTTTTAGTGAAATGTCCAAGCTCATGCGCGAAAATCACTTCAATTTCTTCAGGTGTAAAATTTTCAATAAGCGTATCGCTAAGGATTATTCTTTTAGTTGCCCCGAACCCTGTTAATCCGGCGTTTGCCTTTTTTGTGTTCTTGCTTAAATTAAACGTATAGATATTCTTACTCTGTATGTTGAATTTTCCGAGCAGTCCTGAAAGACGTAATTTAATTTCATCATTTTGAATTGGAATGAATTTATAAAACAGAGGCATGATGATGACAGGCGCAAGCTGGGCGATAATAATTGAGACTGTGAATACAAGAATTCCGAAATATATCCACCATGATTCGCCAGTAACTTTCAGAAAATAGTAAAATGCAAGCGCAAGCGGAAGAGTAATCACGCCAGAAAGTAATGTGCTTTTTATCTGTTCGATTTTCCATTCTTCAATCGTCTGGTTTGAAAGTTTAAAATCATGTTCAATAATAAAACTACTGTAATATGAAACCGCAAAACCGAGAGATGTGAAAAATGCCGCATAAATGAGAATAAAAATGATAAACTGAACATATTCATTGTAGAAATTGCTCTGAATTTTCATTAGAATTGTAGAGGTAATCGGGGTAAATGCAAATAGCAGCAACAGTGCCAGGTTCAGGAGAATTTCAATAAAAGTAATTCGGTTTTTAATTGCACTGTATATTTTCGATGACTTATCGGCATTCATTAATTATCTCCAGGAATATGATACCTGAGGATTTATATATATTCCGTATGTGTCAAGCTATTTATAGACATATGCGGATGCATTTCTATTATCACGGCTGTCGTTCGCCTGTCATATCGCCTGTCATATCGCCTGTCGATAGTCTGACATCAATTTTTTTAAAAAATTTCTTAGTTTCGAGTAAAAATTTTTACATTTTTTAACATTTTTTCGTTATATATATGAGAATAACTATTGGAGAACTTTATGCATAGGACAAGTTTGAATGTCAACGGGAGAATTAATGTCCGTTTGGACGAAGTTAGTGAAAAATTCAACATTAGTAAAAAACAGCTTGTTGCGAAAATATTTATGTATTGTCATAGGAATTTAAATTTTAACATTATGGTTACCGGAGAGCTTACCGGGTATCAGAAAAAAATTCCAGGTGATAAATGGAAGTGTCTACGTGTGGATTTCAGTGATGCTGAATGTGATGTTTACTTTGAATACAAGAAAATGTTTAGAATTAGTTTAAGTAAATTATTTGCAGTTGGGTTTGTTCTTTTTTTTGATTTGATTATCAATGAATTATCTGGGAATTCTGATGCGGAAGAAAAAGAGAATGTAGATATCTTGAATAGTTATACAGAAACAAAACAAATAATGATTGATTTTGTGAAGGATTTGTTTAGATTTTTTACATTTTTTGAAGAAAAAACCCCATAGCAAAAAAAAACACACAAATTATAAAACCAATCAGACAACTTTGTAATTTATACAAACCGTATTGTCTAATTTATTATTTCAAGTGATTAATCTTTAAAATCATGAAACACATCCGATTTTACTAATTCATCCATTACTTTCCGCACTTTTCCTTGCCGCTTTGAAAATCTTTGAAGCTGATATTCTTTGAATAGCATTCAGTAGACATGAAGGTCAGTAATTTTAAAAAAACATCAGCTTCCATGTATCCCGGAATTTTAGTTACAGGTTCTCCGTTTTTATCAATAAATAGAAGGGTCGGAAGTCCTGTTACTTCGAAAGCAGATGAGAACTCCTGAGGATTGTATATTTTTTCTTTAAAAGTGATGAGCTGATTCGATTCTGTATCAATTCTAATCATTATGAAATCTGAAGTTAGTTTTGCCGCCACATTTTTTTCGGTAAAGACTTCCTCTTCCATTTTTATGCACCAGCTGCACCAGTCTGCATAGAAATCAACAATCACTGGTTTTTTCGAAGCCGCTGCTGCCGCCATACCTTCATTAAAAGTGTACCATTTTACGCTCTTTGTTTTAGCTTCTGCTGTTTTCTCAATTTTAGAGCAAAAAGATGCGGATAAAACAATCAGTAATATTAATAGTATCGAAATTTTTTTCATTTTGTCCTCTCATTCTGATGCATTAAAGCATTTGAGTTTTTTTAAAATGTTTTGCTTGTCGTCGCCTTCAATTAGTGATCTTGATG
>JBFZEW010000394.1:0-4538 GCA_041306665.1 Spirochaetota bacterium
TATATTTCCTCATCTTCCATGCGCGGTTTGAAAATTGGAATTCCTTTACCGTGATTTCTTTTAATTGCATCAAGGCCGATTTTATACTTGGACGGAGTCGCACCGTCTCCGAGAAAAGCAATTGTTCCGGCCATGCGTGAACCTTTAGTAACTGCTTCAGCGTAAATTTCCTCGGTAGTTGCTCCATTCATGTTTGTCACAGTACCGGTAATCGGAGCTGCAAGCACGGGCATGCTCAATTTTTCTCCAAAAAAATTAACAGAGGTGTCAGGTGAGGATACATTGTGTATGACTCTTGTGATAATCTTGACTTTGTTCAATGATTCAATATTTCTTTTAAATGAATTTCCGCTTCCTGCTCCGCCCATTCCCGGCACAGATGAAGGACATTTTAATCCGTCGCAATCTTTGCAGACATAGCAGACTTTGTTGAATTTTTCACGCGCTGCTGCGAATATCATGTCCATGCTGAGTTCGCCTTCGGAATCAATTTCAATATTGATCAATTTTTTCGCTTTTGCGATAATTTCTTCAGCCTGGTCAAGCGTATCTGCGGTTGCTATAATATGACCTGCTTTGTCGACATTACAAGTCGGTTTTATCATTTTATCGCCGGGCTTCGCCGACATGAAAATTTCATTTATCCCTGGAATGTTTTTTGCTTCATCAAGACCGTTGATTTTTTTTATAATACCGGGGTTCGTAATAATGGATCGTTCGATTGAAACTTTACTGAATAATGGTTCCAGATTGCCGGGTTCCTGACCTGTTGCGATTTCAATTGCAGCTTTCATTAAATCCACGCCCGAAGATAGCGGATACGTATATGTTGACATGAATCCGCCTGACAGACGCGCCGCAAGTTCGCCGATTTTTACTCCATCAGGAGTTACTTTGATGTCGCCTTTCGCAAAGCCGTGAGTAATCCCAAGCGCTTTTATTCCGGCAGTCATCACGCGTTTAGCTTCGTCAATATTATTTTGCGGAAGTGCCGAAGGCATGTTATGTCCTTTTTCAATGAAATACGGAAGATCCTCTATGATACGGTCGGCAATTCCGGTGAAGAATACTTCACCCTGATAAATTACAGCATCGATTGAAAGTTCCGGACCCGGCATGTATTGTTCAATGATGATTTCACCGGATGGCGAGGCTGCTTTCGCAGCATGAAACGCGTCAGAAATTACATTCAGGTTTTCAATCAGCATTACGCCGCGCGCGCCCATGTTGTCGGACGGTTTGATTACCACGGGAAGTCCAAGCCTTTTGCAGGCTTCCTTCGCTTCGGAAAGCGACCACACTGAAGCGAATTCAACTGATGGAACATTATGCTCTTTGAATCTTTCGCGCATATGAATTTTATTTGTGGCAGCTTCGGCATCTTCAAATTTAATGCCCGGCAGATTGAGCGCATTTGCAACGGCTGCAACAGTCATGGAGGCGTCAGTACCAACGGTAAGAACGCCTTTTATGGGAGTCAGTTTATTCTGTTTTTTGGCAACACGAACGCATCCGGCAATATCACGCGTACTCATGACAATCGGAAAATCGGCATATTTCATTCCGATAGCATCCGCATTGTAGTCGGTTACGACAACCTGGAAGCCCATTTTTTTAGCTGTCTGAATTACCGGTACTTGAAGAAGGCCGCCGCCTATAATCATAATTGTATTTGCCATAAATTACCCCATTATGTCTCTTGAGTTACAATGAGACATAATTATTAATCCGTCAAGTATTATTTGAAAACCGAAAAGTTAAAATACACCCTAACCTGTTAATTAGCAGGTATTAAACAGGTATTAAACAGGTATTAAACAGGTATTATACAGGTTTAAGACAGGTTAAAGACAGGTGTGGAACAGGTGTGAAATTCAATTAGCGAAACTAAAAAATAATATTTACAAAATTCAAGTAAATATTTATACAGTGAATAGATTAAGGATCGGTTTATGAAGAAAATATTACTGTTTGTATTTGCTATTGTGCTTTTAAGTTCATGTTCAATTAGTACGGATTTTAACAAATTTTCTGAAAGTGAAAAAAGCATGTTTATTACAATAGAAGATTTGAATGAATTTCTTGAAGTAAAATATCAAATTAAGACGGAAAAGGCTGAAGTTTTCAATCTTAATATTCCAATCGGAGCTTTAAAAATTTATAATTATGATATGGAATATGCCGAAGAAAGGGGACAGTTTTTTATTAATAATTCGATTATTATTTCAGAAAAATTTTCATCTAAAAAAAAGAACGAAGCTGAGAAATATATTAAAGCGTTTGAAAAAGAAAATTTACAACCGGTTAAAATATCTGTGCTTGATGATATTAACGCAGAAATTTATATCTTAAATTATAACGGAAATCCCGGTGGTAATTTTATATCATATCATACCGGTTCAATTACGGGAGCAGTAACGATTTCAGGCATATATTTCGATGAAGAAAATTTATATCTGCTTGAGAATCTTCTTCGACGGAAAATCGAAAATATAAAACAGCAATGAAAAAGCAATAAATTCATCATTGAAATAACATTTTTTTAACCTTTAAAAAAAGTGTTTTTACAAGCCGCGTTACTCAATATAGCCACCACCATGTTTATAAAATACAATTACGAATCACATGAGAATCCGCTGAATTTATCATTTATGCATCTTGCCTGTAGATTGAAAAAAATTCCAGGAATAAATTTCATAATTTAAAGGTTGAGGAATATAACCGAACAGCGCTGATTAAAAAACAGTTTGTAAATTTATCTGTTGCATTTCAAAGCAAAAATAGTTAATATTGGAGTTCATAGGAGTTTTGAGAGTGAAGCTTTTGAAAATTGTTATCCGTTTTTTAAGAATACCGGTAAGATTGCTGAAAAGAGCTGTTATTGTCTACGCGTCAAGCGGTGTTGATAATCCTATCGATACTGAACTTGTACGTAGAGTTTTTATAAGCAACTTTTTCGGTTTCATCGGATTCTTTTTTACTTTCCCCCTTGGAATTATCGCTCTTTTTAAACGTGAATTTATTCTCGCGGGAATTCTGCTGTTTGTTGCCGCAATATATTTATGTAATTATTTTTATCTCAGGTTTTCATGCAATCATGCTCTTGCAGCAAAAGTGATTCTGTATCTTCATTCGATATTAATGTTGTATCTGTTGTGTACGGGAGGCGTAAATAATACGGGTCCGCTGTGGATGTATACGCTGCCGGCAGTTCTTTTTTTCATGAACGGTTTTCGAAACGGTTTGATTGACACGTTATTTCTCTTTGTAATAATAACTGCAGTATTATTTATTCCCGGAAATCCGATAGTGACTGCGGATTATTCAATAAGTTTTATTGTCAGGTTTATGTTTTCGCTGGCTACTGTCGCGTTTTTATCGGGACTTCATGAATATTCCAGAATGCGTTCATCTTTTACACTGCTGAAACGAAGCCGCATGTTTGAGGAAGCCGCGAAGACAGATCCTTTGACTTCTCTTCCGAACCGCAGAGGAATGCATGAACGATTAAATGAAGAGTTTCAGAAATTTGACGGAATGAATAATATTTTTTCTATCGTAATCGCGGATATAGATTTTTTTAAGCATGTAAATGATACGTATGGACATGATGGTGGAGATGCGGTTCTTGTGAGTCTTGCGCAGAAATTCAGAACAGTGCTTCGAAATCAGGATTATGTTTCACGGTGGGGAGGAGAGGAATTTCTCATTCTTCTTGCTGATACAAAAGTCAATGGAGCAATTATTCTTTCCGAGAAAATACGTAAAGCTGTGGAAGAAATGATAATAATCCATGGTAAAAAGAAAATTAAAGTGACGATAAGTTTTGGCGCTGCTGAAATAAGCGATATGAGTAGTATTGATGTAGTAATAAAGAGAGCTGATAAAATGCTGTATAAAGCAAAGGTGGGCGGCAGAAATCAGGTGTTTCCCAAAAGGGACAACGCTAAATAATGAAAATTCCCGCTAAAATACCGGTTTCAATGATTGCTCCTTGCGGAATAAATTGTTATTTCTGTCGTGTTCATCTGCGTGAAAAAAAAACCATGTGAAGGATGCCGCGCTGATTCTAACAATAAACCCGGACATTGCAGAGTATGCAAGATCAAAGATTGCGTAAATTCAAAAAAAATTCTTAATTGCGCACAATGTACTGATTTTCCTTGCGTCATGATTAAAAATCTTGATAAGAGTTATAAAAAAAGATTTGAAATCTGTCTGGTGGATAATATAAATGAGCAGAATAAATCGCTGGAAGGTTTTCTTAAAAAGGATTCTAAAAAATGGAAATGTGGAAATTGCGGAGGAGCCGTGTCAATGCATGACCGCGTCTGTTCCGAATGCGGAAAAATTATTCGGGAAAATCCATGTTGATGTGACGTACTTTTCTTTTAAATCTTGCCGCATAGCCGCATCTTCTGCATAAATCTTCAATCAGCATTCCATTGTTGAAATTTTTAATCATTTCTTCCGAGCGTTTAGAATTTAAAATTTCTTCGAGAGACGAATCATTGACATTGCCTAATGATATAATTCCA
>JBFZEW010000395.1:0-4402 GCA_041306665.1 Spirochaetota bacterium
AATATGCTTTTGCTTCATTGCGGAATTCAGCATGGGCTAGGGAATATTATGACAGACAAAAGGCTAAAGGCAAAACTCACTCAGTTTCTCTAAGGGCTTTGTCAAATAAGTGGATAAAAGTTATTTATAAAATATGGGAAAGTGAAATATTTTATGAAGAATCTAAAAAAAAATTAACTGCTGCTTGACATAGTGGGTGTGGCCATGTCCTTTGCGTCTTTGCGTGAAACCAACGTAATCACCCTCAAACTAATCACTCATCACTCATCACTGATTACTGTTCACTGTTCACTAACCCCTATGTGCCCTTTGCGTGAATCTGTTTTTTGTATTTTGTTTTAAAGTAAGCGAAAAGGTTATTTACGGAGAAAATTAACTATTTAATGTAATATTTTTTGTAATCCAGATAATATTTTGCTGATTTATAAATTCCAAGAACTTCATCTTCCGTAAGTTCACGAATTAATTTAGCAGGTGAACCAAGAATCAGCGAACGCGGAGGAAAAATTTTACCTTTTGTTACAAGAGAATTTGCACCGACAATCGATTCAGTCCCGATTATACTTTCGTCAAGAATTGTAGCACCCATACCAATGAGGCAGGCGTCTTTGATTTCGCAGGCATGCACAATAACGGAATGTCCGATAGTCACATCATTACCGATGATTACAGGAATTCCTTTTTTATTTTCTTTATCACGCGCGATGTGAAGCACTGAGCAGTCCTGAATATTCGTTCTCTCGCCTATTTTAATGAAAAATAAATCTCCGCGGATTACAGTATTAAACCATACAGAGCTGTCTTTCCCGATTTCTACTTCACCGATGATATCCGCGGAAGGCGCAACATACACCGATTCGTGAATCTGCGGATAATTATCTCTGCACTTTAAAATCATATTTAGCCGCCGTGAACAATTTTACCGCCGCAAATAGTCATAACAACAGCACCCTTGAGTTTCATTCCAATAAAAGGACTGTTCTTGCATTTAGAAAGAAGAAAACTTTCCGTCACGGTAATTTCTTTATCAGGATCAATAATCGTAACATCTGCCGGACCATTTTCGGAAAGATATCCTCTGTCAATACCCATAACTTCAGCGGGATTAACCGTCATTTTCCGAAAAACATCCATGTAGCTGAATTTATTTTCGTTAACGAGAACCGTAATGACAAGCGGAACTGAAGTCTCTAGGCCGATAATCCCGAATGGAGCATATTCAATTTCCTGTTTCTTTTCCTGCGCCTGATGGGGAGCGTGATCAGTCGCAATTACATCTATTGTGCCGTCGCGCAGTCCTTCAATTATCGCGAGCCTGTCCTGCTCCGTCCTGAGCGGCGGATTCATTTTAGCCATTGAAAGATGTTCCGATACAGCTTTATCGGTTAAAGTAAAATAGTGCGGACATGTTTCAACCGTTACATTAATACTGCGTTTCTTCGCTTCGCGGATGATGTCTACCGACCCTGCGCATGATATGTGCTGTACGTGAAGTTTACTGTTTGTGCTTTTTGTTAAAAGAACATCCCGCGCTATCATCGTCTCTTCAGATTCCGAAGGAATTCCACGGAGTCCAAGCAGCACCGATTGTTCACCCTGATGCATTATTCCTGTGTCGGACAATACCGGATCTTCTTCGTGAGCTATTATCGGAGCATTAAACATTTTTGCGTATTCAAGCGCGCGTTTCATGACCAGCGCGTTCGTAATGGGTTTACCGTCATCGGAGAAAGCGACAGCACCAGCAGTATACAGTTCGCCCATTTCGGAAATTTCTTCGCCTTTCAGTCCTTTGGTCACAGCAGCGACAGGGAAAACATTGATCGGACCCTTTTCAGCTTCAAGTTTTATAAATTTAACAAGCGCCTGATTATCAATCGGAGGATTCGTATTTGCCATTGTACAGACTGAAGTGAAACCGCTTTTTGCGGCAACCTGCGAACCGCCCAGAATTGTTTCCTTTCCTTCCTGGCCCGGCTCTCTAAAATGAACGTGAATATCTATCAAACCAGGAACAACAAGTTTATTGCCGGCATCAACGACCCTGTCAGCTTTTAAGTTGAGATCACTGCCGATTTTTTTAATTTTATCATTCTCAATAAAAATGTCGGCTATCGCTTCAAAATTTGTTTTCGGATCAATTACATATCCGTTTTTAATCAAAATAGTCATTCTTCGGATTCAACTCCTTCGAGAGGCTTTCCGCCGGAAAGCAGATAGAACACGGCCATACGGACAGCAATTCCATTTGTAACCTGCTGATTTATAATAGCGTTATCGCAGTCAGCAACATAATCATCAATTTCAACTCCGCGGTTCATTGGACCAGGATGCATAATTACAATATCGCTTTTGCAATTAGCAAGACGCTTCTGCGTAAGAGCGAAATATTTTCCATATTCGCGAATTGAAGGAAAATGCGAGCCCTTCTGTCTTTCAAGCTGAATGCGGAGCATGTTAACTACATCAAAATCCGGAAGCACTTTATCAAGATCATATGAAATGTCGCAACCATAAACTTTAAATTCATCGGGAAGAAGAGTCGGCGGGCCGACAAGAGTAACTTTAGCGCCAAGCTTCTGGAAAATTTCAATATCACTTCGAGCAACGCGTGAATGCTTAATGTCTCCGACAATTCCAATATGCAGACCTTTCAATGTTCCTTTCTGCTCAATGATAGAATACGCATCCAGAAGAGCCTGAGTCGGATGCGCGTGATTCCCGTCACCACCGTTTATTACCGATGCTTTTGAATGCCTCGCGAGAAAATGCGGGGCGAGAGAAACAGGATGCCTCATTACAATAAAATCAGCGTTCATGGCTTCTAGGGTATTCACAGTGTCAATCAATGATTCGCCCTTCACAAGACTTGAAGTAGTCGCAGCAATGTTAATCGTGTCAGCAGATAATCTCTTAGCAGCAAGTTCAAAGCTAATTCTAGTGCGGGTGGACGGCTCAAAAAAGAGAGTCACAACAGTTTTGCCGCGTAAAACCGGAACTTTTTTTATCGAACGGGTGAATACTTCTTTGAAATATTTCGCAGATTCACAAATTAATTGAATTTCTTCAATGGAAAGAGAGGTAATATCTAATAGATCTTTACGTTTAATTTCATTCATCTTAAGGTTTTAATATTTGCAGATAGTGCTTTTTGTCAATTCATAATTTCCAGGTTTAAAAAAAAGTTCCAGGTATTAAAAATATGACATAACACAGTTAAAAAAAACAATCCCGCACGGAAAATTTAAATCACCCGCAACACATCTTTCCACTTTCATTTTCATAAACTTTACGAACTTTATGAACTCATACACTTTTCACTTTCTACTTTTTACTTTGTACTTTCCACTTGTAACTTTTCTCTTTCCACTTTTCTCTTTCATCTTTATAAACTGACACAATATTTGTTTGACGAACGCCTGTCATGACGCCTGACGATAGTCTGATATTGTACTTCACACCTGTCTTAAACCTGTCTTAAACCTGTCTTAAACCTGTTAATTAGCAGGTTTGAAAATTAAATAAATTGACTTTAATCAGATAACTTAATAATATTGGAGCTGCGGAGTTAAAATGATAACTAAATTCAATGCCAGTATTCATCTCAAAAATATTTTTTCTGAAAATAAAAACGAACCTTCATGCGAAATAAAAAGTGAAATTCTAATTAATATGCAGCATGAAAAACAGCACGCAATGTTTCTTGCCACGTCGCCGGACAAACATTACTCACTTCATTTAAACGGAATACTTCAAAATCCATGTAATACCGATAAACTGCGGACTAAAGAAGAATCGATAATCGCGTTCCTGGAATATAAATTTATCATTCCTTCCGGAACAACAAATCTCAGATTCACAACGCACATGCCGGTTAATATCAGAAAAAATTCTGATGATCCGCAAAGACGAATTTATTCCCTGTTTTATGATTTTGTTTTCTTAAAGAGCCTGCGCTTTCATCAGCAAAATGAACTTTTAATTTCAATCATCGCTGACTATGACGGCTCTATTAAAGACAACATTCTGAAAGGCAAACCAATCATTATCGCCGGCGGAAAAAGCAGAGAAGAAGAAAAAGGAATTACATACGCTTTAAAAATCCGCCGCAGAAACAATTCAATACAAACTTGTATAAAACCTCAATACAGTCTTCCGGACACAATTTCAATCAGCATTGGAAGAAAACCATCATTCAAATAAAAAAATCTTGATTTTTTGAATACTTCATAACTATAATGTATCATACAAATTGTTCATTAATAACAATGGAAGGTGAAAATCATGTCAGTATTTTATAAAATTGACGGCGCAAAGTTTCCCGATCTTGAGACATTGAAAGAAGCCCTTTGGCCGCTTTATCAGGACAAAATGACAAGAGATGAATTTGAAAAACATGTTT
>JBFZEW010000396.1:0-3738 GCA_041306665.1 Spirochaetota bacterium
CATAACACATTTTTTAAAATTTATCAAAAAAACTTTTTTATTGATTATTTTATAAAACTATAATAAAATGACTTATGGGAACTTCTAAAAATGAATGTTTTAATATTCCCTTGCCGGCTCAAGTGCAGATAAAACAAGTATTTGCAATTTTATGAAAAAATGAAAATACTGGTTTTGAGAAATTCCGGTAAGAATTACAATAGGATTTAACTAAATGAAGAAAAATATTTCAATGATTTATCAAATATTATCACTTCTGATTTTTTCCGCGATAATAATATTCTCTATCGGTGTTATAATTTTCTTTTTTTTCGAAAGAAATGAAAAATTTACAGAGCTTGAAAATGAAAGTACGATAATTTCAACAAGACTTCTTAATAATCTCGCGATTCCAATGTGGAATTTTCACTCAAATCAGCTTGAAACTATCATTAAACATGAAATCAACAACAAATTCATTTTCGCAATTATCCTCATCAACCGCGATGGTGAAATTGACCGCGGTCAGATAAAAAACGATAACACTCTGCTTTTTTATTCACCGGAACTGAAAGATCTGCTGAAGGAAGCTTCTTTCTCCACTGAAAATGATGTCATTTACAACGGGCAGGCTATCGGGAAACTTAAAATTTATTTCACTGATAAACCGATTTTCAGTGAAATCAGGAAAAGAATGCTTTTTTACATTATTCTTTTCTCAACTTCTCTCGCTGTTTCATCTTTCATTGTTTTTTACGCTTTAAAAAAGATTTTTATAAATGCCATTCTTCAGCTCGATGATGCAGTTGTGAAATTCACAAATAGGGATTTTGATTCCCGCGTCGAAATTGTATCAAACAATGAGATTTCACTTCTCGCGCATAGTTTCAACACAATGGCGGAAACAATTCAGCAATACTCGACAGAAATGGAAACAATTATCCGTGAAAGAACAAGGGAACTCGTACAGACCGAGAAAATGGCTTCTCTCGGTGAAATGGTCGCGGGTGTCGCTCATGAAATTAATACTCCAATCGGCATTACTATTACTGCAGCGACACACATGAAAAAAAACACGAAAGACCTTTCAGTTAAACTCGGAAAAAATGAAATGAAAAAATCAGATCTTGATTCATACATTGAAAACATGATGGAATCAACTGACATTATTTTTAAGAACCTTTATACAGCGTCCGAATTAATTTTAAGTTTCAAACAGGTTTCCGCAGACAGGCAATCAAAAATAAAACGCGTGTTCAATGTAAAAGAATACATGAATGAAATTATTCTCAGTCTCAAACCAAGCTATAAAAACACCAAGCATAAAATTATTCTTGAAATTGAAGACAACATAAACATCAACAGTTATCCGGGAAGTTTTTCTCAGATTATAACGAATCTCATTAAAAACTCCCTGATTCACGGCTTCGAAGGAATTGATGAGGGTGAAATAAAAATCAACGTTACTCATAAAAATGAATTCGTCATTTTAGAATATTATGACAATGGAATCGGCATGACTGCCGAAAATCTCAAGAAAATTTACGAGCCTTTCTTTACAACTAAGCGGGGTGCCGGGGGTACAGGTCTTGGCATGAATATCGTTTACAATATTATTAAATCAAATCTTAAAGGCGCTATTACATGCGAAAGTTCGCCTCAAAAAGGCATTCATTTTACGATCGTAATTCCCGAAGAAATCGAATAACGAGATAGACATTAGGTAACTTCCGAAAACTAATGTTTGATGTTTCATTATCAGCACAAATTCTGATAACGCATCATTCTCTATTTCAAACACGAATGTAAACATGAACTATTGTTTATAGCTGGAAATGATTGTTGGCGCAAATACTTAGCGGCATTTTGTTAAATTTGAAATATTGATGTTCACCGCAGCGTGATATTAATTATCGGTTAAAATATAAATCGCGAAGGATTTTCGCTCGCGAATAAATTTATCTGCTTGTCACTGAACCGGCATGCTTCAAATCGACGGTAATATTCATTGTAACTTTCTATTTTTGACAAGTTTACGGGAAAATCTGTACCGAACAATACTTTTTTTTCAAGCTTTCGGATTTTGTCTTCTGGTAACGCATTCGCTGCTTTGTAAAAATCATCGAGATATGACGCAACTGTCAGATTAAAAGAGATGTCGGCATAAACATTTGGATAGTTTTCCATGTAAAAAAGAATTTTATGAAACCAATCAGTTTGTTTCTTATATCCATGCTTTCTGAAATACTGCATTCCAAAATGCGCGAAATTGACTTTTAATTCAGGATAATTAATAAGAACTTTTTCCCATCTCACGGGAGAAGTATACAGCCGTGATTCTTTTAAAGGAATTGTTCTGAAACCCTGATCATCACAGTGAACAGTAATCGGAAAGTTATGTTTGATGCAGTATTCGTAAAGAAATTTAACTTTCTCAAGCTGCTGAAAATCATTATCAGGCCATGGGTCAAATCCCAGCGGCGGATAAAGTTTTATTCCTGAAAACGCAAGATTCTCAATCGGTTTAATGTTTAAGTTCATTTTCGCTGAAAAATTAACTACATCATCTTTCAAAAACCTGTTCTTGAAATTAACAGTCAGATATTTTTTAAGAAACTCTTCCAGCTCTGATAGTGAATAATTCGCGGTGTTTACTCCAAGAAACGGATAAATACGTATTATTGTCTCGGGATTTTTCCTGTAAAAATCATTAATACCGTCAAAAATATTATCAATAGCCTTTTTCATTGATTTACGAGGCGCGCGTTTATAATAGATGTCGCTGTAAACAGCATTCTGGCTCTGAAAGTCCATTATCAGCGGACAGAAAACTAATCTATCATATGCACTGCCGCGAAAATGGAAAGCTCCGGAATGGATATATGGGGGAATTTCTGAATTTTCAGAATATCTGCCTTTTAAATCGTCTTCCATTAACTTAAAAAGCGCGCTGATATCATTTTCGAAAACGCCTATCATATTCTTTATTTTTTTTAATTTATTTTTGTCTGCTCTGTCCATTACATAATTCGGAGAAAAAAGATCGGAAATGATATTGTCTCCGATATTCCGGCTTAAATTATTGATATAAGCCAGAAAATTCGGATGCTGGAAAGTCATTGCGTGGCAATGTATATCAAAAAATGTTTTTTTCAGTTTCATTTTATTTCCTGGATATTTTATGTGTATCCCAAAATTAGTATTTTCGTGATTTTCTAATTTGTCAAATATTATTTTGCATGAAGCTGCCCTCGAAAAAATACAAAGGACAAGTTCTCACAAATAGCATGTAGTGATGAGTGATGAGTGATTAGTTTGAGGGCGATTACATCAGGTCTACGCAAAGTAAGTTCAGATGAAAGTTAAAAGCGGAAAGAGAATGAGTTCGTAAAGTTCGTAAAGTTTATAAAGATGAAAGTGAAAAGTAGAAAGCGAAAAGTAAGCAATTCAAAATTAAACATTCAAAATTCAAAATTGCTTTACATACACATACACAGACACGACTCAGTTCATAAAGTTTATAAAGATGAAAGTGAAAAGTCGAAAGAGAAAAGTAGAAAGCGGAAAGTAAGCAATTCAAAATTAAACATTCAAAATTCAAAATTGCTTTACATACACATACACATACACAGACACGACTCAGTTCGTAAAGTTCGTAAAGTTCGTAAAGGTGAAAATAAGTACGAATACAGTTAGTAAGTAATTCAAAATTATATTGCAGCTATATATAACTGTTGCTTCCCGCTATGCCGGCATATT
>JBFZEW010000397.1:0-6902 GCA_041306665.1 Spirochaetota bacterium
CATATATATAAATTAAACCAGTAGTAATTGGTAAACAGGCAGATCTTGAAAATCCTGATAATAAAGAAATGATCGCAATATATGAAGCAGACGCAAAAGATGCTGCTGGTGAAAATGCGGATGCTAAAGCTAAACCAGAAGCAGATAGTAAAAAAAATGAAAAAGTACATACTCCTGATCAAGAAGCAGTGATTGATCTAGCACAAGAAGCAAAAACAAGAGGTCTTTCACAATCTGAAGCAGAAAATTTAGTTGAAATGGGAAGACAAGTTGGATTCGAAAATAGTAGAGGACCAGAAACACATCCGAATAGACATGTAGGTAAAGACCCACATATACATATTGGTCCTGTTAGGCATATACCAGTAAATTAAATAAAAGGAATTAGTTGTGGTTAATATTGAAACAAATATAAATGATGATTTATATTATAAATTATTGGATTTTAGTTTACAATATTGTAATATGTTTTTATTTGTAATTCATGATCATTATAAAATCGATCGGTATAAGTCATTATTGTTAGAGTTGAATTATTATAAAATTAATGAGGAAGAGAATAATCAATGGCCTGGTACAGTTTTGAGTAATAAAACAGTAAAAATAATTCGATTCTCATATAATTTGAATTCAGTAAATATTTTAAAAAAATATTCAAAAAGTTTGTTTGAATGGAATTACCCAGATTTGCCTGATGATTTGTGTTTGTTGAAGAATTCAGATCCAGTTTTAATTAATATAGCACATGAAAATGATGCGTATGTTCAAACAGAAAAAGAAATTGAAAAAGAATTTTGTAAATTTTTTCGTGAAAATGAAATTCTGTTTAATGTTTCTGAGGTTTAATAATCATTTTTCTCTAATGAGACATAAATAACATTATGGGTACAAAATAATATATACAAAATTGTATTTATTTCTTTTTCACTCTCTGCAACGTTTCTACCAGCCCGTCAAAAAATGACGGGCTTTTAACTCTGCATTGTTAATTGCATACTTTCAGGTCTTTCAAAAAACCCCGCTGTGCTATGAGGGGTTTTTTTCAGCCCCTCAGTATGCTGTTGCCGGTTTTCAAAGTTTGTCACGCTTTGTTGTTTGCAGCGTTTTTTAATCAATGCGTTTAAAATGTTGTTTAAAGTTTTTGCTTTTTTTACAGTTTTTCACATTTTGACGCACACAGCATTTTCAATCTTCTTTTTTTGGATACCTGATCAATCTCATGTTGTGTTTCTTTAAATACTCATTATAATAGTCAACCTGAGTTTTGTTTAAAAAAACACAGTGAAACAATTTATCACTTTGCTCTTCAGTTAAACTTTCAACTCCGAGTTCCTCGCATTCTTCTCTAACTAATTTCAAAAATTTCCGGAATTTCCTTGTAATTTCATTTTCAAGTTGAATCTCTTCAATAGTTTTCCCTTTGTTCCATTTCCAAAAATTAAGCATTTAACAATCCTTTTTCGTAATGAAAAATTAAAGCTGAAGCTCCCGCCGGCACAGACGCGCAAAAGCTTCAGCTTTCAAAATAGGACTTACCTTACTTTTTCAGCAACTTTGTACTTTAACTGAATCATTGAAAAGAGCCATTCCTCCAGAAACGTCGAAAGTTCATTTTTCAGTGTTTCGTTTTTAATGCTCTTCTCATCGCTTTCATAAACCTGTTCGTAAACACCGACATAATCGTTCCGGTAAGTTAAAGGCAAAGCTGTTTTTTTCTCAAGGTCAATTACAATTTCCATGTCCGGGTCAGCCATTACATCACCGTTTTGCAAACCGTTGTGAGCAATGGCGCAAAAAATACGGTCATTTTCTCTGTTAAGTAAATCGACATGCAGCGTCATCATACCTCCATTTTCATAACTAACATACATGTAATTGCGCATGTTTTCAATAATTCCCATCTCGTTCAGCAATTCATAGTTCACCTCTTGTTTTGTTTTTACTGCGTTCATTTTGAACCTCCGAATTAATTAAATTACTTAACAAATGTATAGCATTTATTAAATTTGTCAAGTACAAATATATATTTATATAAAAATATATTTGTTAGTGGCGGATCATTGCTGGTTGCCTGTCTTGATAAAAAATATAGCTGATTAAAAAAAATTTGCTGAAATATAATCTGATTGTTTCATGGAGAGTTGAGATCTTTGCATATGATTTTAAAGCATGGTATTCCGGCTAAATAGTGTGTGTAATGAATAATCGAATTTCCTGGAAAACTTTTTTTATTTCCGGAGTAGGAGGTATTTTGTTGTTCCAGCATAATTCCTGCATTTCTGTAAAATATTGTTTTTCCAGGCTTTTCCATATTTCGTTGAAGTTTTTAAATAGCGGAGCATCCTTCAACGGCATTTCTGTCCAGATGTTATTGAAAGTCGAGTTGTCTTTATCATCTTTAAATGCCAGCTTAAAAGTTTCTGCATTTATATCAGTAATTTTCATTGTTTGTAAAATTTTAGCAATATCATAAAAATGTCTGTTTTTTGTTTTTAAGATGTCTGTTCCTTCATATGAAATGCGGATTAATGATAAAATTTTTTCACAAAGTGTTCTTTCAATTGAAAGTGTCAGCACATTAAAAGGTTTCAGGTTCGTTTCCTCTATTTCCTTTTTTAAACCGTTTGCATTTAAAAATTCATAAATAAAAGTATTGACCTGTTTTTTTTCAGCAGGAGAAGGATGGGTGAAAGTGTTGATTTCCAGCTGTATTGTATCTTTAATAAATGAATTTGTACTTCTGTTCCGGGTTTTAGAATAGTCATAGAATGTTTTTCTGTTTCTGCCGAACTTGACTGTTTGTGGATGTTTTTCGAGAAGTGTCAATCCGGTCGTAGCCGCTTTTTCAATTGCTTTCATCAATGTTTTTCTTTTTGAATCACCGGTATCTTTTTCTTTAATTGCAAAATCAATATCTTCTGAAAACCGTTCAATGCATTTATATGCTTTTGAAAGAGAAGTACCGCCTTTGAAAATTACATTTTCTGAAAACTCAGAATTAGCCAGATTCCATAGAATATATGTTACCCAATAATCTTTTTCAATTATTAGCTCCGGAATTTTCATCATTTCCGCTGTTTTACTTGTCAATGCGGAAAAATCATCAGTGTATTCATGCAGTTTCATTTTAAATTTTCTTCGTAATCTCTATTCATTATTTAATTCTGAACTTTTTTTTGTTCGGCAGAATTTCTTTACTCACATTTATTCTGTATTCAGTGAGCGGATTCAAACTGCTGTTTAATTTAGTAATGTTGTATTCCCTGAATTTTAAATCAAATATGGAGCATGTTAATGCTCTTACCGAAGCATTATAATCTCCAGCTAATTTTAGTAATTCCTTTCTTTCAGCATCAGTAAAATTTTCAATTATCTGCATTACCCGATTAATTACTTCATTAACTGTA
Organism: Spirochaetota bacterium; assembly: GCA_041306665.1. Taxonomy (GTDB): domain Bacteria; phylum Spirochaetota; class UBA4802; order UBA4802; family JAFGJZ01; genus JAFGJZ01. The sequence continues at coordinate 3,408 of JBFZEW010000397.1, forward strand.
GCATCGGGTATTCTTTTTATGTCTTTCAAAGCGTCCAATACCTGAAGAATTTCAGGTTTAATTTTCCCCTTTTTAAAAACAGTTTTCCGGTATTTTAAAGTAACTCCGCCAACCTCACGCGATATACGATTGTACTTAGATGCAATTACATAGGTTTTCGGCAATTGAGTTGTTATTCCCATTGAGTTAAAGGCAGATGTTCCGGTAATGTATCCATTCGCTTTTTTAGTTATTTCATTAATCAGTTTCATTTCATCCGGTTTCAATATTCCGAACCGGCTTTTTACAGGCTTGTAATATAGTCCTCTTTCAATACGTTTAATTTCATTGTTCTGTGTCAACCGGCTTAATGCTTTAACCACACATCTTTCTTTTCCAGCCGGCAGTTTCAATTCCGCCTGCCTGAAAAAACTTCCTTCCGGCATTTCTCCGGTAATTCTTTTAACCATGCTATTGATTGATTCTTTCATGTTTCAAATATAACAATAAACAATTCTTTTGTCAAGTAAATTAATCAATAAACATGACAAAATATCCCCCCGCACTTTATTCTTTACAATTGTTTTTTACCAGTGGGTGTAAATTGATAGACATAAAATATCGATTAAGAAATAATATCAAACCGGCTTTCTGAGTTGATGTCGGAATTTCTGTTTATTCATCCCTTCCGGGAAGGAAACGGTAGAATCTGCCGGTTAATAGGCGATATAATTCTTGCAAAAAACGGTTTCTCAATGATTGGTATGAATCTTAAAACAAAAGAAGAATACTACATTAAATGTGTCCAAGAAGGGTATAAAACGAATTATAAACCGCTGTCAGAAATAATTGAAGATAAAATCATTTTGATGATGGATTCTTAAGAATGTAATAATCTTTTAATTCTTTTTTAGTTGTTTTAGATCCTTCAATTTTTGAGGATGAGTAGACAGCATCAACAATCATGTCCCGTCTTTTCACTGCTGTATTAAAATATTTATTAGTATTTGCAATTGTTTTTTTCATCTCATAATGCCCATTGTTTAAAATGTATTATACATGTATATAAATAAATTTATTGTCTATTGTCAAGTTTATTTGCGGTCAATTTCACGGAAATTAAACAAAGTATCCCTACTGCTTTTTTGAATAATCTCGCAGTGTTTTTAAATTCTGCAGGTGTAAAAATGCTTTTCTTCGGTACGATAATAACAATAGTAATTAATGATTTACGTTTGACTTTTTGTATCTTTTAAGATACATTGTTAAAATGATAGAAATCCGGCAGACTGAAACATATAAAAAATGGTTTGTTGCACTGAACACAGGCAAAGGACATACAAAAGGCTCGTGAAATTGCAGATAGTTTGGAGGAAAGCGAATGAAAAAAGAATTATTAAGCTCCTGGGAAGTGACAGAACACCTTGAAACAGAAGAACAGATGGCCGCCTATCTTGAGGCAGCTTTGGAAGAAAATGACCCTTCAATAATTGCCGCTGCTCTCGGCGATATTGCAAAGGCAAAAGGAATGACGCAAATAGCACGTCAAACAGGTCTTGGCAGAGAAAGTCTATATAAGGCATTATCCCCCGGCGGAAACCCTGAATTTTCAACAATACTGAAAGTAATTCATGTACTCGGATTGAAATTACACGCAGTACCGAATGGAATTAAATCAGCATCCTGATTGGTCTGCCTCCCCTCCTCCAGCCTGCATTACAAAAGTTTCGTACTGTTTTCCTGTGACTTGTCCACGGTTCGCGAATTGTGGACAAAAAAGCAATGTCCATAATTTGAAATAAGGGAGTTCAAATAAATAACACTTATGATGTTCCCATTTCGGCACAGCGATCAATGCTTTATACCAGTCATTTCCATTTCCCGAAAGGTGACTTCCACTTTTATCTTTCTACTTGCCTTTTACAACAGGAATCATTAGTCCTTGTTCGAGATCGGTATATTTAAAACGCGGCTTAAATAACCTCTGATTAAGCTATATTAGAAATTAATTTTTAATATGAAATATTTACCCTGTCAATTAATTTAGTATTTAAAATAGACTTTTTCTACAGTCTCGTTATATGCAGTAAGCGCGCGCTATTTAAATATTATCCAATTCATAAAATTCTTTGTATTCAATTGTTTTATAACCAAGAAAGATATTACCAGTCACATAGACATTTTTATTCTCAATTTTTTCTCCATCGGCATTATTCCAAGAGATCTTTTCACCTCTGTTTGTAAACTTGCTAATTTCATATGTGTCTACATCAATAATAACTTCTCCACTGCTTTCACAGAAGGCATTGGTTCTTTCTTCAGGAAAGTTGTTAATGAGCTCATAAAGAAGATTAAATTTTATTGCTAGTTGTTTTGGATTTATTGTTGCATAGTATCTATAATTTTGTGAGACCTTTCCTGAAAACTTAAAATCTCTTTTTTCAATCATATTGATAACCTTTTCTAAAATAATTGCTTCTAAAGACTTAAGTAATGTTTCTTCATCAACTGATATTTTTGTACGTATATTGTCTAATAGTTGTGATACTTTTTGAAAAAGAAATATATTATTAGAATAATTATTTGATTCAAGTTTAAGATTATTTGCTAATCCATTTTCATATTTCTTTCCTTCATAAAACCCAGCATCTTTGGTTATTAAGTATACATCTCCTTTAGCTAATAATTGTAAGCAATTAGCCCAAATTACTCCATCTTTGAATTGTTGATCTTTATCAGAGTTTGGAGGTTCTTTATTAATTATTTTATCGAGTGAACTTTTTGCTGAATTAAAATCAAAAGCTACTCTAATAATTCTATCATTGTGATCCATAAAAATATTATCAACTTTAGAATTTATTTCTTCATCAGATGGCATTTGAATTTCTTTCATTTTTCCAAAAATAGCTAACATGCGGTTATAATTCTTAATGATATCATTTTTATAGTTAACTAAATTATTTTTAAAATTGGATTTGGTTTCTAGTTCGATTATTTCTGGTAAACCAATTTGAAAATTATTATTAGCTATATAATAATTTAATGCACAGCCAAGAGGAGTCATTAAAGCTAATTCTGATAGCCAAATGTTAGTGTCAAAAACTATAATTTTCATTTATAAACCTTTATGTTCAGAATAGATATATCTATTGAAATCTTGCGCGCGTTTTTTGCATTTAACGTCCCACGGCTAAACGACGTTTTGGCGTAGCGTACTCGCGGAGCCAAAATGTGGCGAAGCCCAAGCCGGTACCCCGGCGCAGCGTTTTAGCCGCTGTTGTACGCAGTACCGCGCCTCTTCAGTTTTAGTTCTTAAAATTCCCGCGCCCCTCTTCCGCCGAAGCACAGGACGTGCGTAGGCGGTCTTCATTCTTCATTAACATATACACTTTCCAGAGTTGCTGCTAATGATTCTATATTCTGATAATTGCTTTCACCTGATAATGTCGTAATATTCCAAAGCTTGGCAATTTTTACATCTTCAATTGAAAGATAATTTCCATGAACAAAAATGTC
>JBFZEW010000398.1:0-9696 GCA_041306665.1 Spirochaetota bacterium
CTGCCGACGCGTTTCATTTCAGAAGTGCCTTTGAAATTGTTTACCTGAAAGAACTGTCCCATGTTGCTTCCATAAACTTCCATCGCGGTTACCTGCACGGAACGCACATTGACAGCTTCAAAAGGAACTGTTAGATTGTCAATATCGGGAAGAATGGTTCCGTCTCCGACGAAACGCACCCCAGGATTAATCAGTTCGAATGTCAGCTGTTTTGTGAAACGCTTGCCAAGTTTTTTACCTTCGCTGTTTTTAATGCCGGCTTCAATGAATAATTCGACGTTGCCCATCAGTTTCGACGCAGGATATACGCGGACTATATTCATGTCTATTACGCTTCTGGACGCGTAGCCATTGATTGATATTAAACCTTTAAGGTTTTGATTCTGATCAAGAGGATCGGAGAATATGACAGTAATGAACTGTTCATCGGTGATGATTGCTTCCGCTGATGTAACTTCATAGACGCCGCGTGCCGGCACTGCAATTTTATTTTCGCCGTCGCGTTTGACGGAAATTGGTTTCCCGTCCCATTTTATGACAAGCTCTGATTCGCTATTTTTCCGCTCAACATTTTCAATGATATATTCATGCCTGTTCGAGTCTGTAATGTGATTCCATTTTATTTTTAAGTTTTTTCCTTCCTGTGTCGCGGATAGAATTTTCTCCACTGCATCGGCATCGCATTTATCTGCGGTCTGAAGAGTTCCAAGAAACTGCTGAATTCCTAAATTTTTCAGATTCTCATATTTTAAACCTGTAAACATGACATCAAAATCCTGGTGAATAACTTCAAAGTAAAAGAAGAAATTTCCGGCTTCCTTGTCGATTTCAACCAGGTCTTTAAGCTGTAAAGTAGCTTTATACTTTTCTCCTGACGGGAGATTTTTTTCGGGAGTGAAAGTAATTTCATTTGCCGCAGACCATTCCGCCTTGCCTTTAATTGAAGGACTGAAGCTGATGATGCTTCCGGCATCTGAATTAATAAGCGAACTTTTGATTAAATCATTATTAAAAATTATTTTTATGGAGCTGCTGCTTGAAATTTGACCGTAAGTATGAGCCTTTATATGTTCAGCCCAGCGTGAATCAGGCTCCATTACATCTTCACTTCGCAATGCAACCGCGAGAACAATAGTAAGTATTATGAAGGTCAGTATTCCGCTGGAAATACTGCTGATCAGCAAAAGTTTCTTTTTCATGTGTTTCTCCCCAACTTTGATGTATCAGACTATTATTTATTGGGTGAAAAATCAAACAATTATTTTGTTTGCCGAATAAATAAAATTATAATTTTTATAGAATAGTTTATATTCAGGAAAAAAGTTTTGAAAAGTCATTTAAGCGGGTATTGAATATTTTTCATTATTAATTGTTTTTTTCATCTGTATCTATCTGCTGTATAGTATACTTGCGTTCAAATCCTTTGCAGGCATCGCGTGAACCACTGATTACTGATTACTGACCACTGATTACTGATCACTGTTTACTGATCACATACGAGTATTTCAGAAGTTCTGAAATTATATAAAACAACATAGAATTCCAATAGAAAAAGAACCCATATAAAATTAAATTGATTTGCAGTATCAATGGAAAATCATGAAAAGAGAAAAAATAATGAAAAATATGACAAAATATTTAATTTTTGTGAAAAAATATAAAGAACGCCGAATTTTGCTTAAATTTCGTTGTAAAAAGCAATAAATTACCATAATTTACTCTATTTGCGTAAAAAAGTACTTGAACTGTTTCAAACTGTTTATATATTTAATACAATTAGCACTCAACGAAAAGAGTGCTAACAAAATGTAAAATATAAAATAATATAAATTTAAGGAGGCTCAAATGGCAATAAGACCATTAGGAGATCGTGTTCTAATTCAGGTAATTGAAGAAGAACTTCAGAAAAGAGGAGCACTATATATCCCTGATACAGCAAAAGAAAAACCGCAGCAGGGAAAAGTAATTGCTGTAGGAAATGGCCGATATGAAGACGGTAAAGTAATACCTCTTGACGTGAAAGTAAATGATGTTGTGCTATACGGGAAATATTCAGGAACTGAAATTAAACATGACGGCGCTGAATATTTAATTGTGCGTGAAAGCGACATTCTTGCAATTTTATCATAATTCAAAAATAAAACGAGGAAAATTAACATGGCAAAAATATTAAAATACAACGATGAAGCTAGAAGAGCGATATTCTCCGGTGTTGAGCAGCTTGCAAATGCAGTTCAGGTGACTTTAGGGCCGCGCGGAAGAAATGTTGTAATCGATAAAAAATACGGATCACCGACAATTACGAAAGACGGTGTTTCAGTTGCGAAGGAAATTGAGCTTGAAGATCCGTTTGAAAACATGGGCGCTCAGATGGTTAAAGAAGTTGCCACAAAAACGAATGATGTTGCAGGTGACGGAACAACTACAGCAACAATACTCGCGGCTTCAATATATAAAGAGTGTCTTAAAAATGTAACAGCAGGCGCGAATCCAATGAGCATCAAACGCGGAATTGACAAAGCGGTTGAAGCAGCTGTAATCTTTATTAAATCAAGCGCGCGAGACATTAAAGATAAAAAAGAGATCGCTCAGGTTGCTTCAATTTCAGCAAATAATGATATGGAAATCGGAGAGCTGATAGCTGAGGCAATGGATAAAGTCGGTAAAGACGGCGTAATTACAATTGAAGAAGCAAAATCAATTGAAACACATCTGGAAGTTGTGGAAGGTATGCAGTTTGACAGAGGATACATTTCTCCTTACATGGCGACAGATACTGATACAATGTCAGCTGTTCTTGAAAACGCGTACATACTCCTTTTTGATAAAAAAATATCTTCAATGAAAGAACTTCTTCCTGTACTTGAAAAAGTAGCACAAGCAGGAAAGCCTCTTTTGATAATTTCCGAGGATGTTGAAGGTGAGGCTCTCGCAACAATAGTTGTGAATACACTAAGAAAAACTATCAATTGTGTCGCTGTAAAAGCGCCTGGTTTCGGCGATAGAAGAAAAGCGATGATGGATGATATCGCGATCCTTACCGGCGGACAGGTAATCTCGGAAGAAATCGGCAGAAAACTTGACAGCGCAACAATAGAAGATCTTGGAAAAGCGAAAAAGATTATTGTAGAAAAAGAAAATACAACAATCATTGAAGGTCAGGGCAAAGGTAATGAAGTTAAAGACAGAATCAAACAGCTTAAAAGACAGATTGATGAGTCAACTTCAGACTATGACAAAGAAAAACTTCAGGAAAGACTTGCTAAACTTGCAGGCGGAGTGGCTGTAATCAATGTTGGAGCAGCAACTGAAGTTGAGCTGAAAGAGAAAAAACACAGAGTGGAAGATGCGCTTTCTGCAACAAGAGCGGCGGTAGCTGAAGGTGTTGTGTCAGGAGGAGGACTTACTCTTCTTAACACTCAGAAAACAGTTCTTGAAGTTGCTTCCAAACTTGAAGGTGATGAAAAACTTGGCGCAATGATTATATACAAAGCAGTTGAAACTCCGATGAAAATGATCGCTACAAATGCGGGACTTGAAGGAATGGTAATTGTTGAAAAAGCAAAAACTGAAAAACCAGGAATTGGATTCAATGCAGCATCATTAAAATGGGAAAACATGGTTGATGCCGGAATTATCGATCCAGCAATGGTAGTACGTTCTGCACTGCAGAATGCAGCGTCTGTTTCTGGTATGATGTCTACAACTGAAGTTCTTATTACTGATAAAAAAGAAGAAGGCGGAGCTGCCGGAATGGGCGGTGGAATGCCTGGCGGAATGGGCGGCATGGGTGGAATGATGTAATTCACCCTCAATTTTAAATTTGAGTAAATAGAAAGCCTGTCCCTTTGGACAGGCTTTTTTTTATACAAGCCTGTCAATTAACAGGTTTGAAGGTACTGTCCAATTAATGGTGTCTCAGCTATTCTCTAATAAACAATCTAATTCATCCTGCACCTGAATAAAAGATGTCACAAGATATTTGTAAACTCTATTTTCAAAATCTATTAAATTAGCACCAATTAAATTCAAAGTACTCTCAGGATTCGGAAAAGAATTTCTTATTTTCTTATTGCAAAATTGATTCAAAAACAATTTTAATGATTTTTTCAATTTCATTCTATTTATCATAGTATAAAATATCGTTGATACTTTTTGTTGAAGTATTCTCAAGTTGTGTCATGGCAGCATTTCTCCTTAATATAAATTTTGGGGTTAATTAGTTGTATCAGAAATTACTGTCAGACACAATTATTTATACGGTTTCAAATTACCTGTTAGTTTGACGCTTACGAACATACGGTTTATACCAAACATTCTAACTAACCACCATATGGATAATATGCCGTAAATGTCAGATGAAGGAAATTATGTTTAAATAATTTTCTTCTCGAGAAATCCAAGTAACCTTTGGATTTCTAAACTATGCACGAAGTAGCTATCCAAAACCGCGTCTGAACGTAAATTTTGTTGACAAACGCAAACTCTAAGAAAATAATCAAGGTACCGGCGTTGCCGGGCATAAAACTGACTGGCAAAGTCGAAAAACCGGAAAAATGTTTCAAGCAGCAGGTGGTTTTACGCTCCCCGCCGCAAAAAGATGTTTTCAGCAAAAATTACTGTTCCTATCAGTTACCTGACAAAAGGAGTAAAGCATGAGGACATTGGTTTTGATCTTTTTAGTTGCAGCACTAAGCAGCGCTTGCGCATCTTCTATAGGATGGTCACCCATGGCGGCTGAAGTCACCAATTGGCTGCCAGCTCTGTCTGAAAGCGCCTGGGAAATTTCCCCCGAACTTGAAAGGAAATTCTTCTCTAAGGACGGGCGCCAGGTCGTGGAAATCACGTTGCCGGCCGGGGTCAAGCCCGCCTGGCAAGGAGTCGCGCACCGAATCACCGGTGCCCAGGTGGCCAACCAGACTTTCACTTTACAAGTAGAAGTACGGACTGAAGGCCTCGAGAGGGGCGCCGGCGCTTATGCGGTCATCGACTGTTACGACGAAAACGAAAAGCGCCTCACGGTCTTCCATTCGTCGATTTCCATGGAGAGCGGTGCCGAGGATTGGACGACTTTGACGGCCTCAGGCGGAACCCCTGCCGAAACAGCCACCATCCAAGTGTGTCTGATCCTGCACGCCAACGGCACGGCTTGGTTTGCCAACCCAAAAATGATCACTTCGAGCAGTTCCAAGGAATGGCCGGATCTGGGAACGGCGGTCCGCGTTCTGACGCTCGCTGAACGTCCGGTATGTTCGAATTTTATTGGGGTTGGTTTCCACCATATGATGGGTAAGAATTTCTATGAAAGCGACGCCGATTTCGAGCTCTGCTATCGGCGCTGGGATGACCTCAATCCCTCCTTTGTACGTATCAATCACGACAACCTGGGCGACCGGGTCGAGCTCGATCGCATCGTCCGCCACGTGACACGTATGCAAAAGACCGGTACCCAAGTTTACCTGACGACCTGGACCGTGCCCCAGCTCAAAGAGGACAAAGAGTATGCAGCCTATGGCAAACGGATCGTCGACGACCTCGAATACCTGGTGCGTGAAAAGGGCTTGAGCGCCATCCGATGGTACTGTATCGCCAACGAGCTGTCGGTGCAAGGAAAGGGCTGGAATGCGCTGACGATGCCGCAATTCCGCAAGTTCTCTGAGCCCATCGTCGCGGAGCTTAAGAAGCGCAAGCTCGACATCGCGCTCCTGGCCACTGACGCTTCCGGCTCTTGGATCACGGTCGACTGGGCGTCGAAAAACATCGCCGAGCTCGCGGGCGCCTATGGCGGACATCACTACATTTCGGAATACGAGCCGCGCTCACTCGACTTCAGCCCCTGGTGGGAAGGCCGCATCCTGGAAGTCATCGGCGGTGCTAAAGAGCAGGGCAAGCCGTTTATCATCGGTGAATTCGGCGCTAAGGGGGACATGTCCGTGAAAGACGGCGTCATACAAGACCGTTGTATTTATTACGAAACGTCGGAAGAGCCCTGGGTGGCAATCCAGGCGGCCGAAGCGGTTATCGGCGCGCTACGCGTCGGCGTCGATGCGATTGGCTACTGGACTTTTGCCGACCTGCCGGATTTCCCCTACGGTCCGGACTACCAGAACAAGTGGGGGATGTACCGCAATAGCGGCAGCGACCGCTCTATCCGCTCGGTCTATTACGGCTACGGATTGCTCACCCGCACCTTTCGCGCAGGACTCAAGATCTACCCGCTAGAAAACGCGGACCAGCGTCTACGAGCCGTCGCCGGGCAGGCCGCCGACGGAAAGTGGGTTGCGGCCCTGGTCAACCGCAACCTGCGCGCGGTAACGATCCGCCTGCCTTTCGGCAAAAAACGCAAATGGCTAGTCGGCCGTTACCATCCTGAACATATCATACCGGGTCCGGAGGGTCTACTCACGGCTTGGAAAGATGCTTCCGGTGAGGAGCTTCAAGTGGCGGCGGACGAGATTGTGGTGATCAAGGAGAAATGAGATCGGACACCAAGGCCTCGAGATTTTTTTCCGCTTAATGGTGTGTTCAATCCAGAAGGCCGGGTATTCATCGGCGCGCCTTCCGGCCTATTCCGCCGAACCCGGCTTGTCGCTACCCGCTAAACCCAAGGCGCGGCAGATGCGTTCGAGGGGGCGCTGCTACCGGACGCTTTGACCGACGCCGACTCGTCGCGCTTGCTGTCAATTGTTAAAATAAATGAGCGTAATGGATTTTTGACATGCCGGCGAAAAGGCCTTTTTCAAAGGTAAAGTCGAAACTTTTCGGGGTTTCGAGTTCATGGATCAGTTTGCAGCACATCTTCCGCCCAGGAGGGTCAAGTTAGTTCGGCGTTATGGAATCTATGCTGGACGTATGCAATCTGGATGGCCAGAACGAGTAGGAATTGTACGTTTTGCTCCTGAATCTAAGAAGTGTAATCAAATTAATCATAAATATTGTTACTTAACTGTGGATGAAAATATAATATTTTGAAAAAAGTGAAAGCGCATAACTACAAATTTAACTTTTTAACTGGCAGAAGCAAAAAAATTACATTTTTCCAAAATTTTTTTAACATTTTTTCATGATTTTACGTTGTAATAGTAGAGGTATATTTATGAAAAATATTTTATTTTCAACTTCAATGAATATTGATAGTACGTTAATGGAACAGCTGGATGAAATATGCAAGCAGTATGGAATTTCTCGATCTGATTTGATCAAATTGATATTGAAATGCGTATGCAAAAAATATCAAGTATTAAAATCTGCAACCGGATTAACAAGATATCAGAAACAGCAGAAAGGGCATAAATGGAAATGTGTTCGTATTGATTTTTCAGAAGAGGAGTGCGCTTTATTTTTTCAAACCAGATTCAAATATCGTGTCAGTGTCAGTAAGTTGCTTTTTATTGGTTTTGTTCTTTTTTTAGATGAAATTTTAGAAGAATTAAATGGTAATGATAAAGAAAAATCTCCAATTTCAAATAGTTATACATTAGAACGATTGGATTTGCTGCCTTATATGTATGAAGAGGTGATTTTTTTTGGGAAGATAGAAGAAAACAAAAAGAAAAATAAAAAAAAATAGAAAAAAATAACTCTCTCAAAAGAGAATCATAAAATTTAAAAAATATGCGTTAATTAATAGTCATACCTATATAAAAATTAAAAAATAAATTATTATTGAAAAATAATTGTTTGAATTATACATCATCTGTGCACATAAAATATTAATCGACAGGAGATAAAAATGCCGCTTACAAAGGAAACAGTTGGAAAAATGATTGATGCGATTGAAGTTTCTATTATTAGTTCGATTGACGAAAATGGATTTCCAAATACAAAAGCAATGCTGCCTCCGAGAAAAAGGGAAGATTTAAAATATTTCTATTTTTCAACCAACACATCGTCAAGCCGGATAAAACAATATTCTCTTAATAATAAAGCCTGCATCTATTTTTTTGACAGAGCAAATTTTATAGGTGCAATGTTCACCGGAAAAATGCAGATTCTATCTGATCAAAAAGTTAAAGAAGAAATCTGGAGAGAGGGGGATGAATTGTTTTATCCTTTAGGTGTTGCTGATCCGGATTATTCTGTTTTAAAATTCACAGCTGATAGAATTAGAATTTATGAAAATTTGAATTCTTTTGAAATAAATCTGAGCGATACTGCCAAAGAATAAATTTTTAAGATAGGATGACCGCATATCAAGCAGCGAATATCCTAATTTAGCATGAAGGGAGTATCTTGCGGTAGATGAAATTCCGCATTAAATAAAAATATAATACTGGAGAAATTAATGATATTGACCGCGTCTTTCGAAAAACTGATTTCAAAAAAATTAACGCTTTTAACGGGTTTTTTGCTTTTTGTTATTTGTGAAATTCTTTTTATGGTACTATTGACGCCCTTGTTTTCGGCCAGTTCGCAAGGTGAACAGATAATCGATTTGATATATCTGTATAACGCGGATCAGATTATTGCCTCAATCTTTAAGTACGCACCCGAATCTTTCCGTATTCATTTTTACATTCGTCTTGTTGATTCAGTTTTCCCCGCAGCATATATGCTTTTTTTTTCATCCGCGATTTTTCTGTTAACGCGGAGCATTGCAAAAAATACTAAATTCAAACTGATATTGAAGCTAAATAAAATATACATCCTGCCTGTCGCAGGAGCTTTCTTTGATTACATGGAAAACTTTTTCATAATCGCCATGATTTCATCCTTTCCTGATGTTGCCCCGTTAACAGCAAAAGTTTCGGGAATTCTCAGTTTTTTGAAATTTTCATGCATTGGTCTGAGCATGATGTATATCACGTTTTTATTGCTTTTTAAATTTATTCAATTTTTGTTTTTGATGAAGAAGAATCGTGTTTAATTGAGTTTGTTTGCAAATGTTAAATGATGTTGCTGATAAAAATGGAAAACCCGCTTTTCAGCAGGTTTTCTGGATTATGATTTGAATTATTTTTTAATATTGTAAGTTTCTTTTACGTAATAATTATTTTTCTCATCTGTCTGGTGGTAAATTCGAATTAATATTTCAGCCTGTAATCCCATCAGCGCGAGAATAACACTGAGTAAAACAAATAGTACTGTCAGCAGCAGTAATGGATTTCCTGACATATCCACTCCCTTTAATATTTTCATCAGAACAACTGCTGTTCCTGAAACAATACTCGCAAACATCATGAACATTCCGACACCGCCGTAAAGATAAATCGGTTTTGCAGCGTATGAACCCATGAACTTTACCGTGATGAGATCGAGAATTACTTTGAAAGTTCTTTTAATTCCATATTTGGAAGATCCGTACTGACGAGCATGATGCTGAACCGGAATTTCAGTAATGTTCGCTCCAATCCAACTTGCGTGTATTGGAATAAATCTGTGCATCTCGCCGTAAAGTTTAACCTGTTTAATGACATCCGAGCGATATGCTTTCAGAGAGCAGCCTAAGTCGTGAAGTTTGACTCCGCTGACTTTTGAAATAAGTCGATTTGCGATTTTTGATGGAATTTTCCGTGAAAATAATTTATCCTGCCTGTCTTTTCTCCAACCGCTGACTACGTCATAGCCCTCATTTATTTTTTCGAGAAGTCTTCCGATATCAGAGGGATCATTCTGCAGGTCTGAGTCCATAAAAATTATTACTTCGCCCTGCGCGAAATCAATACCGGCTGACATTGCTGCGGTCTGTCCGAAATT
>JBFZEW010000399.1:0-5080 GCA_041306665.1 Spirochaetota bacterium
TAGTAAAAGATTATTGTTCGCTGAATATCTTTGGGCGATTTTCTCGGTAAGATTTGACGCCAGCCTGATGTAGTCAGGACTGTTCGGGCAGAAAGTCTGCCGTGATCCGTGAGTATAACGAATTCCGTTTTTATCAATAGGCAGCATCTGCGGATATTTTAAACTTGCCCACGCAGGCTGAGCGGCAGTTGATGTAGCGAGATTAATGTGAATGTTATTTTCTTCGAGGACCGAAATAATTTTATCAAGCTGATCAAAGTTATATTTTCCTTCTTCCGGTTCAAGTAAAACCCAGCTGAAAACATTTATCGTAGCGGTATTTATTCCCGCTTTCTTCATTAGCTCCATGTCCTCATACCAGACATCTTCAGCCCATTGTTCAGGATTATAATCAGCACCGTAAATTAGTTTTTTTATCTTATTTTCCATTATCAATCCCTGAATTTAAAATTGCCCGGTTTTTAATAAAATGAGCGTGCAGGCTGTCTGAACTATAATGCCCGCGTTTTCGAATCTTTCCTTCGCCGAATCGCTCTCAGTACCTGGATTCATTATTACTCGTTTCGGACTTTGTTTAATTATGGATTCAATATGTTCATTTAATACCATGGGGTTAACATAGAGTGTTACAGTGTCGATTTTTTCAGTAATTTCATCAAGGCACTTATAGCAATGCAAATTACAGACTTTTTCTTCACGCGGATTTACTGGAAAAACATTGTAACCTTTTTCAATGAGGAGATTTACTGCTTTATTTGAGTACCTTTCAGCGTTGCAGCTTGCGCCGAGTACCGCTACATTTTCAGCTACCATTAATATTTTTATCCTTCTGCAGTAATTCTTCAAGTTTTAAAGCTTCTCTTTGTAAAACTTTATCAATCATATCAATTTTTTTTTCAAATTCAGAAAAATCATTGCATGAAATGCCTTCTCTGAATTTTGCCGCAATTTCAAGTTTAGCTTCAGTGTACATTAGCAGTGCTTCATTGAGCGTTAATTCGCTATTTTCAGGCATGTCACACTCCTGATTGCTTCTATACCTCTATTATAATAATTTTCACTGAAGAAATCAAGAAATTTAATGTCACTTAATGGTTAATTTTATGTGACTTTTTAGTTTTGGATTCACAAATATGGTCTGTTGAACGCCTGTCATGACGCCTGTCGATAGTCTGACAGCATGGTTGACTATCGACAGGCAGAGGAGACATAAAAAATAGCGCCGCGCCAATCTTCAAAACATTCAACGCGAAAGACTTTAAAATCATTTTTCAATAACAGCGAAAAAAGATGATTTTCCCATTTTGAACTTATGCCGCTGACTATAAGATAACCGCCGTCAGAGAGAATCGCTTTGTAATTGCCGATTATTTTTTCATGCAAGTCACAAAGTATGTTCGCGAATATAATTTTAAATTTAATCGGCGGAGTAAAATCCTGAATTGAAGAATGGAAAAGTTTTATATTTTTACATTTATTTAAGCTAATGTTTATTTCAGCTTTTCTAAACGCGTCATCATCAAATTCAACCGCGAATATATCTTCTGCGTGAAGCTTCTCCGCTATTATCGAAAGAATACCGGTTCCGGTGCCAATATCAAGTATTTTCGAAAAAGGAATGTTAAGCAAATCCGGCGCTGAAAAATTTATTTCATTATCAGCATTACACGCGCTGATGTCCAATGAATTTTCTGCTGATTTTCCTGAATTATTTTTCTTTAGAATACCATGCAATTGATTAATTAGTTTTACAGCAATAATCGTACTTGGATGCTCTCCCGAACCGAAAGATTCTCGCGGGTCAAGGTATATTCGGATTTCATCATTGGATGAAACATCATAACCTGAATAGTCATTGTGATGAAACTCAGCTTCAGTGTAAGGCAGAACGCGAATATTGTCTATTTGAATTCCATTGTAATTTTCAAACCATCTGTTTTTCCAGTCGTCTTCTTCGATTGCTTCGATTCTCAGCAATCTTGATCCGGTGATCCGTGAAATTTCACTATCATCCGGATTTTCAAAAATCGCTACAATAACTTTATCATCTGAATCAAGGGAAATACTCGAAGCACCAAGGCTCCAGAGTATTTCCTCTAAAATTTCGTCATCACCTTGAGATTCAAATATATATCTGAACATTAAACATTGAAAAGGAAATGCATTACATCTCCGTCGCAGACAACATATTCTTTGCCTTCTGTACGCATTTTACCTGCCGATTTTGCTCCAGCCTCGCCATTATATTGAATAAAGTCTTTATAGGCTATTACTTCCGCCCGGATGAAACCTCTTTCAAAATCATTGTGAATGACTGACGCAGATTTCGGCGCTTTCCATCCTTCCTGAATTGTCCACGCACGGACTTCCTTAACGCCCGCGGTAAAATAGGAAATCAATCCAAGCGCTTTATATCCTTTATGAATAACCTGATTTAATCCGCTTTCCTCATGTGAGCCCAGTGATTCCAGGAATTCAGTCTTTTCATCTTTCGACATTCCGGCCATTTCTTCTTCCACTTTCGCGCAGACTTTTACGACTTCAGATCCATGAGACTGCGCGTACTCAACAAGCGCTTTGACATAGTCGTTTTCGTGATGCAGGGAATCTTCATCGACATTTGCCGCGTATATTACAGGCTTATTGGTTATGAATCGTGTTTCTTTAATAAGCTGAATGAACGCGTCTTCTTCTCGTCCTTCGAATGACAATACCGGTTTATTCGCGTTCAGATGCTCCATGATTTTAACGGAGATATCTATCAGCGGTTGAAGTTTTTTATCGCCTTTCACCATTTTTTCAAGGCGCATTATTCTGTTCTCAAGGGACTGAATGTCAGCAAGAATCAATTCGGTATTTATTACTTCAATGTCATTTACCGGATTAATTTTTCCGTCAACATGAACAATGTTTTCATTATCGAAACACCGTACGACATGCACAATCGCCTGCGTCTCGCGTATGTGAGAAAGAAACTGATTGCCAAGCCCCTCGCCTTTCGATGCGCCTTTTACCAGTCCGGCAATGTCGGTAAATTCAACGACAGCATTCTGGACTTTCTGAGGCTTTACGATTGCGACAAGTTTATCCATGCGCTCATCAGGTACAGTGACAATCGCTTTATTCGGCTCAATTGTGCAAAACGGATAATTCGCGGCTTCCGCGTTCTGCGCTTCCGTCAGCGCGTTAAAAAGGGTTGATTTCCCTACATTTGGTAATCCGACTATTCCGATACTTAATGCCATTACTATCTCCGCTATTTAATTTTTACGGCATGCCAGCTTTGTCTGGCGCCGCTGTTGGTAAAAAACCCTTTAATTTCCGCTGTTTTCGGATAGAGTCTTCCGGTATAAGTTTGCGTGAAATAACTTGAAATTCCTATCCGGCGTATATCTTTAAGAGTAGTTGCCGAACGCGTGAATGTGAGTTCTCCATTTTTAAGTTTTACATCCTTCAGCGGTTCATATACTCCATTTGCCCAATTTGGAAATTGAACGCCTCCGTAAATTCTGCCGTTTTTATATTTTATGTATAAAGTTCCCTCGTGACCAGAAAGAAAAATGTGATATGTTCCGAAAATATTCGTGTCATAATTTTCTTTCGGAGCTTTTGTCACTTCAGGATCAGGCTCCTCATTTTTTTGCTGCCGCAGAATGTAATGAATACTATCAATTTCCTCTATTTTTTCAGTTGAAAATGAAATGTCATAATCCAAATTTTCAGAATACGCGATTTCAAAATCGTCAAATACATCTTTTCCTTTCTGGTAGAATAATTTGGTATCAGTTACCATAATTATTTTACCGCGGTAGATTTCACCGTTTAGCATTTTTATTACAACAAATCTTTCCGGACTGAAAAAATTTAACAGTAACACCGCTGACGCTGATAGAAATATTAATCCAATAACTGAAATTGAAATATGTTTAATTTTTTTCATATCAAATGATAGTGTAACTTTTTTATGTTCCTTTTTTTCTTTCTGTACATGTTTGATTTCTGTTTTCTGATTTTCTGTTTCGCTTTCAGCAGGGGTGATTTCTTCTGTTTTCTCACCAAGGTTTTCATGTGAAATTGAGTTATCATTCACATTTTCAGCGCTTATTTCAATTTCATCAGTATTTTCAGCTTCATTAATGTTTTTATTTTCATTTTCCATGATTTTCTCCTGAAATTGCTATGATATAAAAGTTTTATTCCGAGTAAACAAAATTTTAATATAAATTTCGATTTTTCTCAATTATCAAAAATAAGAGACATCTTTGTTGTTTTAAAGATAAAACCCGGCCAAGATGAGCTGTTAAAATACAACACAATGGAACTTCAAAATACAACTGTTATAATGTTTCCATATAAGCATAAGTGCTGATAAAATCCGTATTCAGGATTCTTTATAAAAAGTCACAATTATCTAATGATGACGGGAAAACTGGAGTTTGAAAGTACAAATAATTAAAATAATCGCTGTACAAATACCGTACCATATACAAAATGACCGCAATTATACAAAGGAAGACAAATTTGACAAAAACTACAAATGACTCAACTCACAAAACGGAAATTCAATTCAAATCATTACATATTATTGAACCGATTTTAAAAGCATTACAGGAGGAGGGATACACTACTCCTACTCCAATTCAGACACAGGGAATTCCGATTATTTTAAAAGGTTCCGACCTGCTGGGATGCGCGCAAACCGGAACAGGAAAGACTGCGGCATTCGCAATACCTATTCTGCAGTTATTAAAAGAGAAAAAAGTTAACTCACCAAAGAAAACAATAAGAAGTCTGATTGTAACACCTACCCGTGAACTTGCAACACAGATTGATGAAAGCTTCAAAGCATACGGAAGACATTGCGGTCTTACTTCGACCGTAATTTTCGGCGGTGTAAGTCAGGCACAACAGAAAGCCGCTCTGCGCAGAGGCGTGGATATTGTTATCGCAACACCTGGACGTCTGCTTGATTTAAAAAACCAGGGATTACTGTCATTGAAAGATGTGGAAATCTTTGTTCTCGATGAAGCTGATCGAATGCTTGATATGGGTTTTATTAATGATGTAAAAAAAATAATTG
>JBFZEW010000400.1:0-24902 GCA_041306665.1 Spirochaetota bacterium
GCCTGATGTAAAAGCGTGATTCATTGAATTATTCACGCATTCATAAATAATCTGCGAACATTGTATTGCGGTATTAACCGGAATAAAAATTCCATCAATTTTGTTATTTATTTTTATTTCCGATGAATTTTTTTTCGATTCTGAACGGATTAAGCTGATAAGTTCATCAACCGAGTCATGAAAATTTATGCTCGCGTAGTCTTTTTTCTGATAAAGAAACTCATGAATAACGGCCATCGCGGAAATTCTTTTTTGAAGATTATCGAGAATTGAGATGTCGGCTTTTTCAACAGCATCATTTACCTGGAGACGCATGAGGCTGGAAATAATCTGAAGATTGTTTTTAACACGGTGATGAAGTTCCTGAATGATGAAATGCTTCTCGTTCAGCGATGCCGACAAAGTTTTTTCGGATAAAACACGGGATGTTACGTCCTGAATGAAAAGTATGATTTCATTTTTCGGACTGCTGAACCCGTGAAATGAATACCATTTTGAAAGTTTTTCTGAAAAAAGCGTAAATCTGTTGTCAATGCGCGACTTTGAAATTTCAGCCAGGAATGACAGCCACGGGAAATCAGAAATTACAATTCTCGAAAGAACCGAGGAAAAAGTTGAACCTGTTAAATCGCTTCCAACCGGAAAGTAAAAAAATTTTTTAAACGCGGGGTTCGCTTCCAACACGATTAAATCATCGGCCTTGCCGTCCGTTTCATGAATTCGAAGTACAGCGAACCCGTCCTGCAGATTATTGAACATGGACGCGTACTTCCCAGATTGTGATTTGTAAATATGCTTATTAAGCTTCATTCCCAAAAACGAAATTAAAAAAGAAACGATGATTAATATCACTGCAATAACAATGACATTTATATCATACTCTCGTTTATCGTAAATTACGCCTCGGCTGTATATCGCATAAGCGTGAAGAAAAACCGTTATAATTTCAAGAAAAAAATATATCACAACCTGCCGCAGCTTCATTCCGAAAAGAATGATAAAAAGCGAACCGCAGGTTAAAATTGAAATGGTTATGAATATTTTTTCATAAGAAGGATTTGAACTGTCCAAATAATCAAATACAATGTGATGAAAAAATATTATCGGAAAAATCACGTAAATAACGTTTGACGCTGCAAAAAATTTCCGCTTAACCGTCAGTAACATCCCTATGAAAACTGTAACTATGACAAGAACATCCGCAGTCAATAAATATGTTGTATATAAACTTAATATTCTTCGAATAAATACCAGGTTATACAGAAAAAACACTATAATGAAAAAGAGAAGCAGAAACCTCCCTCTCATCGCTGTATCTTCAGTTTCATTTTGAAAAGGTAAGTTCAGCAAATTCTGCATTTTTTTTAATAAATTATTCATATCAGGAAAATAATTCGCTGTAATAATTATAAATTTCGAGACTGTTAAGCGAAAAGACAGTTTTAACCAACATTCCACTCTCTCATTAACGCGCCTATAAGCGTCACTTCATCTTCATGCATAACATTATCTGCATCAATAAGTTTCATCATGAATTTTAAAATATACTTTTTTTCATTTACATCAAGAGAGTTCAATTCATTAACCGCGCGTTTAAAATTACTTTCAATTTTTTCCGCGCTGAAATAGCAAAGATCAGCAAAATACTGCTTGGACTTTATTGAAAAATTATATTTCATTTTATCGAGTATTTCATTAACCGCGAGAAGTTCAGCTTTGTCAATTTTACCGTCAACAGTAATTGTCATTGCGAAAATATCTAAAATATTTTTTTCAATATCCATCCGTAATTATCCCTATATATACTGCATTTAATATAATTGTCAGATGAATTAATATCAATAAAAAAATTCTAAATTTTACGTGCTTCTAAAAGCGCGGATATTACTAATAATTGGAAAATATTTTATTGCGAAGGGAATAATGTGGAAAACTTAATGATGAAATCTCTGCGCCACTGGAATTCTGCGCCCGGTACCAAAAGCCTTTCCCGTGATTTTAAGACCTGTCGCCGCCTGACGGCGTTTATACTCACTTCGATCGACAGTTTTGAGCACGAAAGAAACAATTTCTTTTTCAAAACCCTGTTCAACAATCTCGCTCAATGACAGGCGTTTTGAAATGTATAACTCCAAAATCGCGTCGAGAACATCGTATGGCGGAAGTGAATCTTCATCTTTTTGATTTTCGCGAAGCTCCGCCGAAGGAGGTTTATTTATCGTATTCCATGGAATAATTTCTTTTTCCGCATTTATATGCTTCGAAAGGCTAAAAACAAGCGTTTTCGGCAAATCAGAAATAACAGCGAGGCCGCCTGACATGTCCCCATATAAAGTACAGTATCCCATTGACAGCTCCGATTTATTTCCAGTAGTCAGCAGAAGCGCTCCGGTTTTATTGCTTATCGCCATTAGAAGATTTCCCCGTACGCGCGCCTGAATGTTTTCTTCCGTGACGTCGCGCTTCGCACCGTGAAAAACAGAAGACAAGTCTTTTTCAAACTGGCAGCACAATTCCTTGATTGAAATTGTTTCAAATTTAATACCAAGATTTTCTGCCAGCAATCTGGAATCATCAACGCTTCCAGAAGAAGAAAAAACTGAAGGCATTGTAACACCTGTTACATTCTCGGCACCAATTGCTTCAGCTGCAATTACGGCTGTTAACGCGGAATCAATTCCTCCAGAAAGTCCAAGCACGGCCTTTTTAAAACCGCATTTCGCCATATAATCCTTCACTCCGAGAACAAGCGCGCTTTTAACGTCCTCCATGTCATTATCAGCAGCCGCTTTAACCGGAAGATCTTTTCCGAAATCGCAAACTGTCATGTCTTCACTGAAGCCGGAACATGCTTTTACAATTTCACCTTTTTTATTTACAGCAAAACTGTTTCCGTCAAAAATTAAAGAATCATTTCCGCCAATCTGATTAACATAAACGAATGGAATGTTATATTTCACGGCGATTTTACGGATGTGGGTTTTTTTAATGATGTTCTTGCCCATGACATAGGGAGAAGCTGAAAGATTCAGGATATACTCAGCTCCCATATCCGCGAGTTTTTTCACAGGATCCGTGCAATATTGCCTGCCTTCTATGTAACCGGAAAGAAGATCTTTATCATTCCAGATATCTTCGCATATCGTGATTCCAAAATTTATTCCGTTTATAACAGCCATGCTGATTTCATTGCCTGACGAAAAATATCTCTGCTCATCAAAAACATCATAGGTCGGCAGCAGAGTCTTATGATGCCTGGAAATTATTTTCCCGTTCTGAATCACAGCGGCAGAATTTAAAAGCCGCGGAGACCTTTTTTCGTCTCTGTCAACATAACCGCAGATTACGGTAATGCCTTTGCAGTTTTCCTGTATTCTTTTCAGAGCGGTGATATTATCATCAATTAGTTTTGGATTTTCAAGAAGATCCATTGGAGGATATCCCGTAGTAGACAATTCAGGAAACACGATAATTTCAGCGCCTGATTTAATTGCTTTTTCGGAAAAGGAAATAATTTTCCCAACGTTATAATCGATATCGGCGATTACCGGATTAATCTGGGCTAATGCGATTTTCATTGTAATACCATTAATTTAATTTTTGAATGCATGTATTTAAAATTTTCTTCATTATAATATTTTTTTCTTTCAGCAGCATGTCATTCAGGTCAGGCAGAATATTCTTATTCTTCATGCTCTGCAGAGAATATACGGCGGCTGTTCGGACGTATAAATTATTATCATTTCTCACAAGTTCAATTAAACAATTCACTGTATCTTTACTTTTAAAATCAGACAGCGCGGCGGCAGCCTCGGCCCGGACTCTGAAATCAGCATCTGCGCAAGCCAGCATTAAAAGAGACTCAGCCGACTGACCGCCGATTACGCCCAGAATATACGCGGTTTTTATGCGTAAATAGGAATTCGGTTCGGATTCAATAATTTTTTGCAGCCCTTTAAATCCGCCGCCATTTTTAATTTTCAAATGAATATCAATTAAAATATTCTTAACTTCATCATCTGTTTCCATTTCAAGTTGTTTTGCTACCGCATAAATTCCGTTTGTATAGCTGAAAAACAATATCCCCTCAGCCGCGGCTTGTCTAACCTCTATTGATTCATCTGCCAGATTTTTTGTAAAAACGTACATTGCCGTATTATTTTTTGTCGCAATCATCGTGCGCATCGCTTCAGCCATAACTTCAGAGTTTTCATCATTCTGAGCAGCTTCCTTTACAAACCCGTAACTATTCTCAATGGTGAATTTACGTATTATCCGTAAAGTATAAAGTCTGACGGATTTATTTTTATCTTTCATCATGTCTCCGATAACGGAAACAAACCGTGAATCGTACAGATAAAAAAGCGCCTGCGACGCATAAAGTCTTTTCACCGGATTTTCCGATAAAGCCATGGCAAATACTTTCGAAAAAGTTCTGTCATTGCGTATTTTTTCAAGTTCAACGCAGGCTGCTTCACGAACGGAAAAATGCGGGCTTTCTATTTTTTCAGAAAGCAGATATATAATGTCTCTGCTTTCGAATGTACTATATTTACGGATTACTTTAATTTGAAAATCGGCGGGACCATCTGTAATCATTAAATCATCCCAGTATTTCCGGGATTTTTCGAAAGGATATTTATATGCAATTTCTAATAAATTTTCAAAAACGAGCTCTTCTTTTTCTATTTTAATCCGCTGAAATAGAGCAGGCAGCAAAACTTCCGGTGTATTCGTGAGAATATAAATTTCAGCTTTTCGGGCAACCTCTGTTTCTTTTCCAAATAAAAGTTCAAAAGCGTTTTCATCCGTAATAATTATTTCTTTTTTTGCGGAAGACGCTTTTTCAGCCTGAGTTTCAATGGTTGTCATATCAGTCTGCTGATCTGCTTCAGATGAACAAAAACCGGCGGCGGGAATAATGAAAAACGTAAAAATTACCAATCTGTAAAAAATTTTTTTCAGCATTATATCTTCCGGAAATAAAAATAAAAGTCCGTCTACCGGACTTTTACATGATATATAAATGTATTATATTTACAACTGTTTTTTAATACGGGATTTCTATTTAGAAATGAATTTTAATTCAGCATTCCATTCATGTAGGAATCAACAACATCTTCGATAATTTTCGGAGAACTGACGTCAGTTTTGGTTTTCGAGTATTCATGAACAAGCATCAGAACTCCGCCGATAATTATCAACGAACTGATGCGCGAATTATTCGCAGTTTTATAATATCCATGTTTTTTTAAATCGTCAATATCGCGTGAAATAACTTTTGAAACGTAATCAGTAAACTTTGAAACTCTTTCAATAACTTCATCATCAATGCCGACGATTTCCTTAAACATCAGCTTAATTACAATGGGCTCGGAAATGAGTGTCTTAACACAGCGGGAAACGCGTTTATTTAAATAGACGATTACATCTTCCTTGGTGGATCCATCATTAATGAACTCGGCTAAATCATCGCGATCGAAAATATCATCAAGTTCTTCTTCAACACCTTCGAGTATCGCAAAAAGAATTTCTCTTTTGTTGCCGAAATATTGATAAACAGTCCCGCGCGCGATATCAAGTTCCGTACAAACCTCGCCGATATGCGTGCTCTGATAACCGCGCTCAATGAACATTTTTTTTGAAACATTGATTATTTCATCTTTACGCTTCTGGCCTTTTGCCGGCATTATTGATCTCCAGAGAAAGCTAAATAATTCTGTTATCTTTTTCCGATGAACGCACAGATTTTAACCGCTTTATCTCATCTGAAAGCGGAACAAGAAGTTCTTTCAGTTCTTTGATTAAAACATCTGCTTTTTCTCTTAGTTCAACACTCATGTTTAAATAGAAAATAGACAATTGATTATTTATATTTACTTGTTTAATAATATTTTTTTAATCACATTATAGTCAATAACTTTTTTTTATGAATAAAAAAATGATTATGTATTTTAATTTATTACTATGAAAATTATAAGGTAAGATTTACGAAATAATCAATTAAGCCCAGATTTCGCTCCTTTTTTCATATCCAAATTCATTTTTTGGCACATATTCTATGCCGGCAAGCATGTAAAAAAATCTTTTAATCGCTTCGAGATCCATTACAGCATCATCAATATTGTATTCTTTTTCATGTTTAGTTTTTTCCAAAGATATGTCTTCAGTTTTTTTAATTGTAGAAGAATTCATAATATCAGTTTTCTGAATATTCCCGACACTGCTTTGGTTAATCTGGGGGATGAGTTCATTGATGTTAAGTTTGCTTTCCATGACATACCTCCTTGTATGTTATCTATTTATATTATCGGTACAATATTAAAAGATTTAATGATTTTTTTTAAAAAAACATGATATTTTTGTACGCTACTTTCAGATAAAACCTAATAAACCTGCATTTTATCAGATTACTTCAATTATAATTTAAACCGCAAAAAACTATAGCAATACAATCTTAACAATATATTTACATTTTAAACAGCATTTCAGCTTGAAAAAAATCTGCTTATATTTTAAATGATAAGTATGAATAAAAAGAAAAAAATTGCGCTTCTCACAGCGGGCGGGGACTGCCCTGGATTAAATGCAGCTCTTAGAGGAGTCGGCAAAGCAGCCATACTGCAATATGACATGGAAGTAATCGGAATCAGAGACGGCTTTTCCGGACTCATCAATATGGACTTCTGCGAATTAAACGAGCAGGATTTATCAGGAATTCTTACTCTTGGCGGAACAATTCTAGGAACTTCACGGGAAAAACCGTTTAAAAATGCCAAAGCAAATGATTTTATAAAAAGCAAACCGGAAATAATTAAAGAAAACTATGAAAAGCTCGGCCTTGACTGTATAGTCTGTCTCGGCGGCAATGGAACAATGAAAACTGCTGAAAAACTTTCACAGCTTGGACTGAATATAATCGGAATGCCGAAAACAATAGACAATGACGTCTGGGCGACTGACTTATCATTCGGATTTGATTCAGCATTGAACATTGCAACCGAGGCTATTGACCGTATTCATACCACTGCAAATTCACACCGCAGAATAATGGTTGTTGAAGTTATGGGGCACCATGCCGGGTGGCTAACACTTTACAGCGGTATTGCCGGAGGCGGTGATTTAATTTTAATTCCGGAAATTGAATATGACAGCAAATCTATCTCCAGATATCTGACAAAAAGAGCAGAAAACGGAAAACCATATTCTATAGTTGTTGTCGCAGAGGGAATAAAAAAGCCAAATAAAAAAAAGGCAGCTACTCATATTGCTGAAATTATCAACGAAGAAACCGGACTTGAAGCAAGAGAAACAATACTGGGTTACATTCAAAGAGGCGGATCTCCATCACCTTTCGACCGCGTACTTGCAACCCGGCTGGGTGCTGCAGCTGCTGAATCCATAAAAGATAATCATTTCGGCATAATGGTTGCGCTTCAGAATAATCATATTGTTCGTGTACCATTGAATGAAGTTTCAGGAAAAGTCAAAACAATTCCGGAAGATTTTAAACTTATTGAGCGCGCCCGCCAGATCGGTACCAGCTTTGGCGATGAATAACATTTATGACGGAGACTGATTTATGAAATTCGTATGTCTGGTTAGACACGCCAAAGCAGAGAAAATCAAATCAGATGATTTCAGACGCAAACTCACAAACGAAGGAATACTTGAGGCTGAACTTCTGGGAAAAAGTCTGAAAAATGACGATTTTTTATGTGATCTGGTTATTTCAAGTAATGCTTCAAGAGCTCTTGAAACAGCTGTAATCATTGCAGAAACTCAAAATATAAAACAAAGGAAAATCCGGGTTGAAAATTCTCTTTATCAGGGAACAGGCATTGACACTTATTACAGACTGCTTAAAGAACTTGATAATTCCATCAATACTGTACTCATTTCAGGACATAACACGACATTAGACGCAGCAGCAAAAGACATGTGTCAGGAATATGACCGGCGATTAACTACAGCTGCCGCTTTCTGCATTGCGTTTAATATTAGCAACTGGAATGAAATAACATCAGGAACAGGCACTGCATGTTTTTATAAATTCAATAAAAATAAAAACAAACTCGCAGACGATGAAAAGCGTTTCATAGAAAATTTAAAAAACGAAACAACACTAAAAATTGAGAATATTTTCACGGACATAAATAAAACAATAATGTTTAACGACAGGAAAAACACAATAAATTCAATTTTTAAAAGTACTGAGGAAATTTTTAAAAATTCTACAATAGTCACAATTCAGGATTTAACAATATTAAGAAATAATACGGGCATAAAAAATGAATAATCATTTTATACCAAAAGAAATCAGCTGGCTGACTTTCAATGAAAGACTCCTCCAGGAAATGGAAGACAAAACAGTACCATTGATAAATAGAATTAAATTCATGGGGATTTATTCCAGCAATCTTGATGAATTTTTTGAAGTACGGGTAGCTACTTTAAAAAGACTCGCGCTTCTCGGAAAAAAATCCGCTAAATTCATCACTTATGATCCCAAAATAGTTCTTTCTGAAATCAATAAAATTGTTTTGAATCAGCATAAACGGTATGACAAATCATATGACACCCTGCTGAAAGAACTCGCGAAAAAAAACATTCACATAATAAATGAAAAAATGCTGAAAGGCAGTCACGAGGAATTTGTAAAAGAATATTTCAACTCCATTGTCCGGGCCCGGCTGTTCCCGGTTATTGTTGATAACCGTTTCAAATTACCTGCGCTTGATGACAGAGCAATTTACCTTCTGGTTCAAATGTATAAAAGCTGCAAACCGAATATGAAAAAATACAGTCTAATTGAAATTCCTTCAGGCCAGCTGAACCGTTTTGTTATACTCCCGAAAATCAACCGCAAACAATATATCATTTTCCTTGATGATATTATCAGATATGGTTTGTCAAAAATTTACTCTTCTACAGGATTCGATTGTTTTGAAGCATGGGACATAAAAATTACCCGCGATGCTGAACTTGACATAAGTGATGATTTTTCTGTAAGCTACATCCATAAAATCACAAAAAGTCTGAAAAAAAGGAAAGCTGGAAATCCGGTCAGATTGGGCTATGACGCCTCAATGCCGAAAGAAATGCTTTCGTTCCTTTTACGGAAAATAAAACTCACCGGCGAAGATACTGTCATAGCGGGCGGCCGTTATCACAATTTCAGGGACTTTATCGATTTTCCTGATCTTCTCCCTGAGAAAACAGACAAACCGAAACCGCCAATAAGACATAGAGACCTTTGTAACGCATCAAGCATAATAAATGTAATTGCAAAAAAGGATGTTCTGCTGAGCCTGCCATACCAGCCGTTCGATTATATTATTGATTTATTACGGGAAGCTTCTATCGATCCGAAAGTAAAATGCATAAAGATAACTTTATACCGGATTGCAAAAATTTCTAATGTCGTAAATGCGCTGATCAACGCGGTCAGAAACAGAAAAGAGGTCATTGTTCTTTTAGAGCTTCAAGCCCGCTTCGATGAAAAAAATAACATTCACTGGGCAAATGTTCTTCAGGAAGAAGGCGCAACCGTAATTTTCGGCATTGCAGGACTGAAAGTTCATTCAAAGCTCTGCATCATTTCACGGGAAGAAAAAAATGACTCCATAAAACATTACTGTATTATCGGAACAGGAAATTTCAATGCAATAACCGCAAAAGTTTATACTGATCATTTTCTTCTTACATCTGACGAACGTATAACAAATGAAGTTCATCATATTTTTGAATTTTTCGAGAAAAACTATAAAGTTTTCAAATACAGGCATCTTCTGGTTTCTCCATTCACTGCCCGTGAAAAAATTTCATCCATGATTGATGCTGAAATGGAAAATGCATCAAACGGAAAACCTGCTTATATTGACTGGAAAATCAATAATTTTTCGGACATTGATATTATACATCAGCTTTACAAGGCAAGCAGAGCTGGCGTGAAAATCCGTCTAATAGTAAGGGGAATGTTTTCTCTTATTCCTGAAGTAGACGGTATGAGTGAAAATATCTCGGCACGCGGAGTAATAGACAAATATCTTGAACATTCAAGAGTTCTGTTTTTCTGCAACAATGGGAATGAATTATGCTACATTACATCTGCTGATATTCTTCCGCGCAATTTAAACTCCAGAATTGAAGTTGCATGCCCGATTTACAGCAAAGAAATCAAAAAAGAATTGCGCGATATTTTCGAAATTCAATGGGCGGATAACGTCAAAGCCAGGGTTCATGATAAAGAGCAGAGTAACAATTATATTAAAGATGGAAACGTAAAAGTCCGATCACAAGAGGAAGTATATAACTACTTAAAAATTACGCATGAAGGAAAATGAAATGCTGAAAGAAACATCAAATCTACTTTTACAAACAGTAAAGTCGCATTTCGCTAAATATTCCGATATTTCCGATGATATAGCTTCTGTTATACTTTCTGAAGACAAGTGGTCTCTTAAAGAAATTATAGGGCATTTAATTGATTCAGCATCAAATAATCATCAGAGAATTATGAGATTGCAGACTGAACAGATTCTCAAATTTCCTGGCTACCATTACAGCTGGACTAAAACCGGAAAAATCAATTCAATGAAATATTCTGATTTAATGGATTTATGGAAAAATTACAATACGCTGCTTGCTCATCTTATCTATGTAACTGATGAAAGCTGCTTGAATAATATCTGGGATAACGGAGAAGAACAATATACTTTGATAAAACTAATTACCTGGTATGTTTCTCATATGCAGGATCATCTTAAACAATTCGAAGAAAGACTGAGTGAAATTAAAAATTTAAAATGAATTTAGAAATCTTCGCAGGAGGATAATTTATGAAATATTCATGGCTCGATGAATACTGCCTAAAGAAAAAAGGCGTTGTTAAAGACTTTAAAGCTGAATGGAACGCTCATAGATTCATGATTGCTGAAAAGATGTTTTTAATGCTCGGCGGTGATAAAGAAAAAAAACCGATTATTACAGTAAAATGTGAACCGGAGTATGGACTCCAGCTACGTGAAAAATACAAAGACATTATTCCCGGATATTACATGAACAAGCTTCACTGGAATTCAATTTATATAGACGGAAAAGTGCCGGATGATGTTGTTAAAAAAATGATTGATATGTCTTACAATTTAATTCTTTCATCGCTGAGTAAAAAACTTCAGGATGACATCAATAATCACAAATAGATTCTCTCTGTAAAAAAAGACAAAATACGTATTGTCGCCTGTCATGACGCCTGTCATGACGCCTGACATGACGCCTTACTCTCGTCTGACTCTCGTCTGACGGCCAGTCAGACGAGAGTCAGACAATAATTATTTTCGAATAAAGGCTATTTTTAAAAAATTTACTTGAAAAAAACATATATGTTAGTATATTTGTCCATAAGTGCAAATATACTAACATTATAAACGCTTTGCAAAGAGGAAAAAATGGATTTCTACTTGAAACTGTTAAAATGCCTTGGAGATCAAACAAGGATCAGAATTCTCAGATTATTGATGGAATCAAAACTTGAACTCTGCGTTTGTGAAATCGTGGATTCACTTCAGATTCCATTTTACAGCATTTCAAAGCACATTAAAGAATTAAAAAACACAGGGATTTTGTCTGAATCCAGAAACGGAACATTCATCATGTACTCCATTGCCAAGGATGAAAATGAATTTATTACTAAAATCATCGAGTTGATAAAAACCATTCCCGATGAAAACTTTTCTAGTGACATTACTTTACTCAAAAAAAGATTGGCAATCAGGGAAAACGGAAAATGCACAATAGGTCTCATTAAAAAATAAATACCTGCGTTCATGGAGATAAAATGAATAATATTAAAAAATTTTTTGTTATAACCTCAGTATTTGCCGGATTTTTTTTCATTCCTTTTAATTCAATGCGCATAAGTAACGCGGTAATGGAAGCTTTATTCATGACTCAAGAATACGCTCGTGACCATATATTGCTATGTCTGCTTCCCGCTTTTTTCATCGCCGGCGCAATCGGAAATTTCATCAGTCAGGGAGCGGTAATCAAATTTCTTGGCGCAAAAGCAAATAAGTTTGTCTCCTACGGAGTTGCTTCAGTTTCAGGATCAATTCTCGCGGTCTGCTCATGTACAGTTCTTCCTCTATTCGGCGGAATTTACAAACGCGGTGCGGGTCTGGGTCCGGCGATTTCTTTTTTATATTCAGGTCCCGCAATTAATGTTCTGGCTATAATAATGACCGCCAGAATTCTTGGACTTGAACTCGGAATCGCGAGAGCAATATCAGCAGTAATCTTTTCAATTGTAATCGGAATTATGATGCATTTCATTTTCATCAAAGAAGAAAATGCCCGCAACAAAGAACTTGAAATGATGATTCCTGAAGATGAAAATTCTAGTGGAAGAAAACTTTGGCAGACCGCCCTGAACATTGCCGCGATGATCGGCATCCTCGTTTTCGTTAACTGGGGCAAGGATGAATCCATGCGGTTCTGGAATGTAATCTATAATTTTAAATATCATATAACTGCAGTTTTCGCCGTTCTGCTAGCGGTATCATTTATCCTGTGGTTCAGAAAAGATGAAATGAAATCATGGGTAAAAACAAGTTTCGAATTTTCATTGCAGATTATGCCGCTGCTGTTCGCAGGCGTCCTTATTGCCGGATTTTTACTTGGCCGCCCCGGACATGAAGGAATCATTCCATCCCAATGGATTTCTTGCTTGTCGGAGGCAACAGCCTTTTTTCTAATTTGTTCGCTTCAATCGCGGGAGCATTCATGTACTTCGCAACGCTTACGGAAGTTCCGATTCTGCAGGGATTGATCGGCAGCGGAATGGGCAAAGGCCCGGCGCTCGCGCTTCTATTGGCCGGTCCGGCATTGTCGCTGCCAAGCATGCTGGCAATTCGGAGTATGATTGGAAATAAAAAAACTTTCGTCTATGTATCGCTTGTGATTGTCATGTCGACAATTACCGGAATGACATATGGCGCGCTATTCGGAGCATAACATGTCATCTGTTATAATTCTTGCCGCATTTACATTTATCTGCCTGATAATTTCATTTTTTTCAGACAGGGAGAAAACCGGTATTGCATTAAAACGCGCAGCTACAATGCTTTTAAATCTGCTGCCGCCTTTTTTTACAATACTGATTCTCATAAGTCTGATTTTATATTTAGTGCCTCAGAGTTACATGATTAAAATTTTCGGAAAAGAATCAGGCATAACAGGCATGATCCTTGCTGCAGCTGTAGGTTCAATATCACTAATACCCGGATTTATTGCATATCCGCTAAGCAGTATATTAATCAAAAACGGCGTAAGTTATTCCGTAATTGCTGTTTTCATCACAACACTCATGATGGTAGGTATAGTTACAATACCGATTGAAAGAAAATTTTTCGGAATTAAAATTACATTGATGCGTAATGGTTTAAGTTTCGCAGGAGCTTTGCTCATTGGCCTAACAATGGCAGTCCTGTGGAGTGTTATATGAAACAGTTTATTAAAAAAAATAAATTCGATTTAATGCTGCTTTTTTCGTTTATCACTTTCATCATATATTCACATTTAGTAAGTCACGCAGCCGGGATCGAAATTGGAAATAATTTCGGAAAATTTTTCGTTGAAATGATAACATTTATTCCACTGATCTTCATTTTAATCGGGTTATTCGATGTATGGATTTCAAAGGAAAAAATTCAAAAACATATCGGGTATAATTCCGGAATTAAAGGCTCATTCTGGGTAATACTTCTTGCAATGCTTCAGGCCGGTCCGCTGTACAGCTCCTTTCCAGTCGCATATATCTTATGGAAAAAAGGAGCAAGCATCAGGAATATATTTATTTACCTTGGAGCATTTTCGACATTAAAAATTCCCATGCTTGCTTTTGAAATTACCTATCTCGGCCTCAAATTTTCACTACTGCGGACATTTATAACATTACCCGTTTTTATAATTATCGCACTAATAATGGAAAAAATATTAGTTATTACAGATTTCCGGGTTACAGATCCGGGGAAACAGGAGAAAAATAATGAACAAAATTAAAGTTTTATTCGTTTGTATTCACAATTCAGCGAGAAGCCAAATGGCGGAAAAATTTTTAAATGAACTTGGCGGAGAGAAATTCGCAGCTGAAAGCGCGGGCATCGAGCCGGGAGTTTTAAATCAAACTGTTGTTAAAGCAATGATGGAGGCAGGATACGACATATCCGGTAACGCGACTAAATCTGTTTTTGATGTTTTTAAATCAGGAAAAACTTATGACTATGTTGTTACAGTGTGCGATCCTGAAGCTGCAGAAAAATGTCCGCTCTTCCCCGGAATTGTTAAACGTGAACATTGGGGATTCAAAGATCCATCTTCATTCAAAGGCACAGATGAAGAAAAACTGAACTTTACAATAAAAATCCGCGATGAAATTAAAAGCAAAATTCAAGAATTTATTAAAAATACTGAGGAATAAAAATGGCAAAAGGAATTTCATTTTTTGAAAAATACTTAACAGTCTGGGTCATGCTCTGCGTCGCGGCTGGGACATCTTTAGGAATATTTCTTCCGCAGATTCCCGTCTTTCTCAGCAAAATGGAATACGCGCATGTTTCCATTCCGGTCGCGATTCTAATATGGCTTATGATTTATCCAATGATGCTTAAAATTGATTTTACTAGCATTGTGAAATCCATAAAACAACCAAAAGGACTTGCCATTACATTAACGACAAACTGGCTGATTAAGCCGTTCACAATGTTTGGTATTGCCTGGCTGTTTTTTTTCATAATCTTCAAACCATTTATATTGCCGGAAAACGCGAAGCAGTATCTCGCGGGAGCAGTGCTGCTCGGAGCCGCGCCGTGCACGGCAATGGTATTTGTATGGAGCTATCTGACAAAAGGAAACGCGGCATACACACTTGTTCAAGTCGCGGTAAATGATTTAGTTATTCTAATCGCGTTTGCACCCATTGTCGCTTTTCTGCTCGGATTAAGCGATATTATTATTCCTTTCGACACATTACTCCTATCCGTTCTGCTTTTCGTGGTTATTCCGCTGACTTTAGGATATTTAACGCGAATATGCATTATTAAAATGAAAGGCGAGGAATTTTACAACAACAGGTTTGTGCCGAAATTCAACGGAATTACGATAGCTGGATTGCTTGCAACGCTTATCATAATTTTTTCTTTTCAGGGCGAAACAATACTTAACAATCCTTTAGCAATTATTCTTATTTCAGTTCCATTAATAATACAAACATTCTTTATTTTCTACATGGCTTTTTTATGGGCGCGATTCTGGAAACTTCCTCATAGTATTGCCAGTCCAGCAGCAATGATCGGTGCCAGCAATTTCTTTGAACTTGCTGTTGCAGTAGCAATTTCATTGTTCGGATTAAATTCAGGCGCAACTCTTGCAACTGTTGTCGGTGTACTTGTCGAAGTCCCGGTGATGCTCACTCTAGTAAAAATTTCTAACAACTCAAAACATTGGTTCAGTAAAGAAGTACTCGAAATGGCTGGAATTGATAATTAAATATTTCAACAGCCAGATACATTACACAAAAAAGAGGAATTATTATGATAATTAAAATTTTAGGAAGCGGATGTCCGAAATGCAAACAGCTTCAGGCGAACACAGAAAAAGCCGTACAAACTGCCGGCATTAATGCGACTATCGAAAAAGTAACAGATATGAAGAAAATAATGGATTACGGAGTAATGATGACTCCCGCTCTTGTTATTGATGAAGTTGTAAAATCATCCGGTAAACTGCTGACAGCTGATGAAATTCAGAATTTTTTAAAATAAGACTTAATGATTTCTCATTTCCCCGTTAAAGTGTCATTTTGAAATTTTTCAATAAAAAGATTAAGTTCGTCATGACATTTCGGGTCAACTTCATTCTGAATTTTTTTCTGAATTTTTTTATCATTCAGATTGATTACTTTTTGATTTTCTTTTTTATTCATATAACTCCACCTGCAATCAATATCTGAAAGCATAGCAAAAACATTACTTTATTTATGGGCACTTCCAAAAACAAGCATTTACATTTTTTATAAAATCGTAAACACTAATTTTATAAGCATTTGTACCGACAAGGGAACATCAAAAATTTAACTTTTACAAGTTCTCATATAATTTACCTTCGATTGTATTATATTTGACAAATAAATATAATTCATAAAAATTATTACATTAGAATAACGCTGTAAAGTAAAATTTTACCAAATATCCGCGAAACATCTATGAGGGAAATTTTGAATAAACGAAAGGACATGGAATGCAGAGTTGGATGCGGAGCATGCTGCATTGCTCTTTCTATCAGTTCGCCATTACCGGGAATGCCAAACGGAAAAAAGGCAGGGGAAAGATGTATTAATCTGAAGAATGATTCAACCTGCAGTGTTCATGGAACTGATTTTTATCCCGAGGTCTGCAGAAATTTAACACCGCAAAAAGAAATGTGCGGTAGAAGTTTTGAAGAAGCTATGAATTATCTGAGCATACTGGAAAAGCTGACAAAACCTGATTGACTCTTCCCTGGCCGGAGACTGTAAATTTTCATTATACCATCAAGGAGAAAACCTAAATGTATTCAATTGGTGAATTTTCTTTAATTACAAAGCTTTCTGTTAAAACTCTCAGACACTACCATACTGAGAATATTCTTGATCCTGATTACATCGATGAAGATTCAGGCTACAGGTATTACCGTGAAGCATCAATTCAAAAAGCTGAAATGATAAAAATGCTTCGCGACCTGGAATTTTCCATAAGTGATATCAGAGAAATTACCGAAAAATTTACCGACGACTCCGAGATTCTTCCGTATCTTAATTCACAGAAAGAAAAAATCAGAATGAAACTCGAAGAGTATGAAAAAATTAATTTTTCCCTTGAAAGTATAATTAAAAACGCAGAGGAGAGAAAAATGAAAAAATCCTATTCAGACAAAGTTGTTGATAAAAATATCGGCGATTTTATTTTTGCCGGCTACCGCTTCAAAGGCAGATACGATGAAGTCGGAAAAGCATTTTCAAAAATCGGGAAAGCCGCCGGCCGCTTTATAAACGGCAAAGCAATGTCGCTTTACTATGATGGAGAATACAGAGAAAGCGACGCGGATATTGAAGGCGGATTCCCTCTTAAAAAGGAAATCAGCAATCCGGAAATAAATTGCCGTGTTCTGAAAGGCGGTAAAGCGGCAACAATCATACATTCCGGTTCATATGACACATTAAGCGAGTCCTATAAAAAACTGTTTAATTATATTGAACAGAATAAAATTAAAACAGATCTTCCGGCACGGGAAATTTACATTAAAGGTCCGGGAATGATTTTCCGCGGCAATCCGGAAAAATATGTTACTGAAATTCAGATAATGTTTAAATAAAACGGAAAAAGAAAAAGACGCTTTTCAAAGTGTCTTTTTCTTTATAATATAAATCCATATTGAAAATAAAAATCCAAAGCAAATAAGCTGTGACATCAAAACAGTCCACGAGTAATTAAAATATTTTGCTTCACCTAATGTATGAAACATCATTGACACGAAAAAGAAAAACCACATTATGTAAAATGATTTAATTAAAACATAACCAACACCGTAAAATAGACCCATGATAAACATTATCACAAACATTTCTACACCGAATTTTTTATCGATAAAAAATGATAATCCGCAGGCAGCTCCTGAACTGAACACAGGAACGATTATTTTCAAAATTTTTCCTGGCATCATTTCATCAAAAATCGATGGAATTAAATAAAAACAATACATTGTTACACCAAATGACATTGGAACAAACAAAATCAGATATTTGATTATCTCTTCCAAGCCCGGTCTGTTTTTTATCACAAGTTCCAGATTGTTTTCGGAAAATATTCCCGCCGTCGTAAAAAGAATTAAATATATTATACCGGCACTATATAATAATAATTTCACCGGATATTTCATTTTAATTCCAAACTTCCATACAATAACTAATGGAATAAATACGCATGATAACATCAGATATAAGAATGTAAAAATTACGTTCCCTGCAATGCCTCCTGTAAAGACTGCGAGACCCCAGAAAAAAAGGTATGCTGTAAAACCTGAAAAAACTGCATAATTTTTATTCATTTTTCTCTCCTTGAAATAATTTAATTACTTCATTGCACCATTTAATTTCAGCTTCTGTGTGAATTATTGAATGTCTAAATACAGCATCCGCTGTTTTTCTGTAATTTTCCGGAAGATACTTTAAAGTCAGTTTTCGGTGGTTTAAAATATATTTATGTTTATAATTTTCATTTTCCAGTTTTTTATTGAAATATTGAATCAGCCGGTTTTCCGAGTATTCATCTGCGAAAAATAAAATCACATCATCTTTATAAAAAATATTTTCATCCTGAATAAGAAGTTTTTCTAAAAGCTCATGAAACAAAGAAAGACCTCTTTTATTTATTGAAAAAACAATTATCTCTTTTTTTACCGGAGATATATCCTTTTCTGACTCGAGATACCCTTCTTCATGCAATTTTTCCAGATGATAATAAACATTTGAAAGTTTCACATTCACAAAATCAGAAACTTCGTTTGCTATTTTTTCTTTCAGTTCATACCCGTGCAATGGTCCGAAACGTTTCAGGAAACCCAGAATTACCAGTTTTAGTTCCATTTTCAACCTGCCATAGTCAGTACTGAATAAAATATAGTCAGGACTGAATATATGTCAACTATTTATTATTTTTTTTAATCAAATTTATTTTACCGTACTATTGTATTATTTCGACTTGATAAGGTTTTGTATTTAATTTCTTTCAGGCTGTGCTTTCCTGCAATATTTACTGTTCATTATTCATTATTAATTATTAATTGTTCATTGCCTCCCCATGTTTATCCTGAACACTGCTTATGATACTTAGGAATAGAACCCAGAAACATACAATAACATTGAAAACAGGAATCTGAAGAGAAGCAGGAAAACAATAAATTATCGAAACTGACGGGATCCAGACCATCCATGTTGAAACAAGCAAAGAAGGTATTCTGAAATAAAAAAGCGATTTATTCATTTTAGTCTTAAGCTTTGTAAATGAGAAATCAGAATCCTTCCAAAGGTATATAATCATTATTGTCGGCGATGCCCATAGCGGATTATATACAAACTGGTCAAATATTACTTTTTTCGCAACAACAGAAACAACCTGCTCATTACCGAAAAAGAAACTTTGAAGTCTATACAACAGATCAACTTCAATGCCCCGATAGGTCCAGAAAAAAACGTAGAATAAAAATTCTTTCATTCTTTTACCCTGCGGAATTTTACCGGTAAATCTCAGATATAAAAATGGAATTATTCCTGCGAAAATTACCGTCGCGACTCCTGAATAAATAAAGCCATATCTGTCTTTCAATTCTGCTGCTTTATTAAAAATAATCGCGGCGGGAGGAACGAAATAGTATGCAGCAACAATAAAAATTCCTACGCAAATAAGAACAACTCCAGGCAGAAGATTCGTTTTTACTCCATCAATAGTCACGCGGACAAATTTATTCATTTATCTTTCCAAATACTGTTTATTATTTTTATAAAGCTCAAGCTGACAATTCCGCATGAATAGAAAATGAAACCGCCGTAAAAACCATAAATGCGGCTGTTAATGATAATTTTTTCATATTCATTCTCCTGTAATTTTTAAAAGCTGAATTTAGAAAATGAGATAAGTCAAATAACCGCAATACGTCAGCAGTAAAAACACTCCTTCAGCACGGTTGATGCGAAAGCCTGAACGCATTACTGGAAGAATTAAAACCGCTGTTCCAATCAGCACCAGCATGTCAACAATTCCGATTCCTGAAAACGTAATCGGGGTTAAAAGTCCCGTAAATCCAAGTATTGCAAAAATGTTGAAAATGTTCGAACCGATAACATTTCCAATAGCAATATCTTCTTCGCGGCGGAAAGCCGCCAAGACGGAAGTTGCCAGCTCCGGAAGACTTGTTCCTGCCGACACAATAGTAAGTCCGATTATTGTCTCAGATATGTTTAAAATATGAGCAATATCAACTGCTCCTTTTACAAAAAGCTTCGATCCGGCCACCAATAGAATTAATCCGCCGAAAATAAACGCGGCATTAAGCAGCATGCTTAACCAGTCTTTTCCCGGATTTTTTGCTTTTGAAGGAATTAAAACATCATTATTTTCATTATTGTTATTTTTTCTTCCGAAATAAATCGAAAACACAACATAACAAATTATTCCCGCGAAAAGAAAAGCTCCCTCCATTCTGCTCAATGTGCCGTCTAACAGCACCAGGCACACAATAAGAGTAGCTGCCATCATAATAGGTGCATCTATTCGAAGCACTTGTATGTTTACTTTCAATGGAGATATAATTGCCGCGATTCCAAGAATTACGGCAATATTAAAAATATTCGATCCGACAACATTTCCTATGGCGATTCCTCCGATTCCTTTTAAACCCGAGGAAACACTTACAACCATTTCAGGCGCGCTTGTTCCGAATGCGACAACTGTCAAACCGACGATAAGCGATGGAATTCCCATTGCTAGGGCCAGACGCGAACTTCCTTTTACGAGCCATTCAGCTCCAAAATAAAGAAAAATAATTCCCGCGATTATATAGATTATGTACATTTAAAAACTCCATGATATTTTTATACCGTATTTAATCGGATATTTTTATTTAGTCAAATCTTTTAACATTGGAAAAACAAATTAGTAAGCGCTGCACTTGCCAAACGATGTATAGATTTTAAAACATTGAAACTATGTCACGGTAATGCTCCCGCTCTGCCGAAGACAGGACGACAAAAGACGGAAAAGCTGAGATCAGGAAAAAATTTTGTCAACGGAGTAATATTCAAGACCGAACGCCGATGCCACATCTGGA
This sequence comes from Spirochaetota bacterium, assembly GCA_041306665.1. Taxonomy (GTDB): domain Bacteria; phylum Spirochaetota; class UBA4802; order UBA4802; family JAFGJZ01; genus JAFGJZ01. The sequence goes on from JBFZEW010000400.1 coordinate 20,920, forward strand.
TAAGTGCATTTGCCGTCATAAAGATTTAATCCCTTTGCTATCGCGGTATTTTCCCTGCACGCTAAAATTGCTCCTTTATCAGCAATCTGCAGTCCATATCGCAAAGTTGTGCTCGTCAGCGCGTAAGTTGAAGTCAGCGCGACCGCTCCCGGCATGTTCGCTACGCAATAATGAACAATTCCTTCTTCAATGTATGTAGGATTATCATGCGTTGTCGGACGGGTTGTTTCAAAACATCCTCCCTGATCTACCGCGACATCGACCAATACTGTACCTTTTTTCATCAGTGCCAGATGTGACTTTTTAATCAATTTCGGCGCTTTTGCTCCAGGAATCAGAACAGCTCCGATTATCAGATCACTTTCCCTGCAGATGCGCTCAATGTTGCTTTCAGTGCTGTAAAGCCCGGTAATTCGCGAGCCAAAAACATCATCAAGATAGGCGAGCCGAGCCGAACTGACATCGAGAACAGTAACTTCTGCTCCCATACCGGTCGCGATTTTACACGCGTTTGTTCCGACTACACCTGCTCCGAGAATCGCGACTTTTCCGCGGGCAACACCCGGCACGCCTCCCAGAAGAACTCCTCTTCCGCCGAATGTTTTTTCAAGATACTTCGCTCCTTCCTGAACAGCCAGACGGCCTGCGATTTCACTCATTGGAGTCAGACACGGAAGAGATCTGCCCTCCATAATTGTTTCATATGCAATTGCGCAGATTTTTTTATCAAGCAGCTCACGGGTAAGTTTCTCATCAGCAGCAAGATGCAGATATGTATAGAGTATATGATTCTTTTTAAAATATGAATATTCCGAAGGCTGTGGTTCTTTTACTTTAATTATCATTTCACATTTATCAAATATTTCAGCAGCAGAGTTTAAAATTACAGCTCCAGATTTTTCATAATCACTGTCAGAAAATCCGGTTCCTTCACCTGCATTTTTTTCAACATATATTTCGTGCCCATGCGATACATAACTTTTTACGCAATCCGGCGTAAGCCCGACCCGGTATTCATGAGTTTTAATTTCTTTAACTGTACCGATTTTCATTATGCCTCCGCTTTAATTTCAAACTTATTATATGAATGTATTTTGCAAATTTCAATAGAAATTTTAATCAATATTATATTTAAATTCTTTAATCAATAAATTTTCATGAATAACATTTCGCAATTGACTTTCCACTTAACTTATTTTTATGTTAAATTTCAAATGTTCAATAATTTTAATCAGTAGGACTTTATAAATGAATAATAAAATTCTTAAATTTTTTATGCCTTACATTCCCAAATTATTTCCGATTTTTCTTATAAACGCCATTGCGGCATCGGCAATGGCGTTACTGATTCCATGGATAATGAAAATAATGATTGATGAAGTCTTTCCGCAGAAAAACATTCAATTATTATTCCGGCTTATAATTACTCTTACTATTACAAGACTCATATCCGCAGTTCTTTTATCAGTAACATTATTATTAAGAGAAGCATTAATATTAAAAATAACTAATATACTTCGGGGGAACATCACCAATAAATTAAACTCTCTTTCTTTATCCGTATTGAACAAAGAAAAAACCGGTAATATAATGAATACCATTTCTGATGATTGTCCATCTTTTGTTGCAATTATCAGTATTATTCAGGATTTATTTTTCATTTTTATACTTTTCATATCTCAAATTGCTGTAGTATCAATAATTGCACCTAAATTACTTTTTATTGCTATCCCGATTCTTTTCTTATTTCCTGTTCTGAATCTTTTTACATCCCGTAAATTCCGGGATCTTGAATATAATTATCGCAACTCATACGGCAGACTTAACAACTTCATTCATGAAATAATCGGTGGTATAAAAGAAATTAAGAGTTTCAACCGGCAGTCATGGCAGAATGCTGTATTACATAATTATTTTACTCAACTGGAGAATATATATTTAAAATATTTTAAATCTTTCACAATTTCCTTTTTCAGTAACGATTTACTTAGACTTCTCACCGACATACTAATATACTCTGCTGCCGGACTTCTTGTAATAAAAAGCAACTATACTGCAGGTTCCGCTATTGCAGCAGCAACATATATCAATAGCCTGATTACTCCAGTCAGCTCGTTCGGAGAAAGCATTGGAGCAATAAGAAGCAAACTTGCAGCATGGGACAGAGTAAATGCTGTTTTAGAACTTCCTTCGGATGAATACGAAAATAAAGGAGATAATCAATTTCCTTCTGTTTTTGAAAAACTCGAATTTAAAGATGTACTTTTTTCATATACTGAATCTGAAAGTGTGCTGAAAAATATAACTCTTGAAATTAAAAAAAACAGCTTCATTTCAATAGCAGGATTAAGCGGCTGCGGGAAGAGTACAATTATAAACCTGATTTTAAAACTCCTTAAACCCGACAAAGGGCAGATACTTATAAACAATGAAAGCATTAGCGAAATAAAAACAATTTCTCTACGCGATAACATCGCAGTTGTTTTTCAGGATCCGTTTTTATTTGATGATACTATTATTGAAAATCTCAAATTCGGAAATCCGGATGCATCTTTGGATGATATTATAAGCTGTGCAAAGAAAGCGCATATTCATGAATTTATTTCTTCACTTTCCGACAAATATGAAACAACAATCGGCGAACGGGGAGTATTCCTGTCGGGCGGACAGAAGCAGCGGCTCGGGATTGCACGAGCTCTGATTAAAAATCCTCAAATACTCATACTTGATGAAGCAACTTCATGGCTTGATTTCAAACTGGAAGACAGCATGATTGATCTTATCACGGAGCTGAAACAAAGTATGACAATCATCTGTGTTTCTCACAGAATCAATTCAGTCAAACAATCAGATACAATTATATTTCTCAATGAGGGAAAAATTGAAAAATGCGGAACACACGAAGAACTTTTGAGTTCAAGCACTCTTTACAACGAACTTGTTTATAATAAACTTGCAGAAGTGCAGTCCGGAAAAATACAGGATTGTACTTCATTGAACTCTTAGTTTCTTAACGCACAATCAATTTCCCGGAATTCTGTTTTTTCTAATCTGTCATTAAACAACGGATAATACTGTATGAGATGAAATATCTGCCTGAGTATAAAAATTAGTTTAACTGCTATTGTGCACAAACATATGGATAAAAATATATTAATTTATAATTAAAATTTAATATTAAAATTTAAAATTTTGCTTGACAGCTATAAAATTTACACATTTACTGAATAAGAACTTACAAATCATTCTTCTCGCTTAACATCATTCTCAACTTTTTCTATCTGAGGAACATTAAATTCACAAAGTTTACCCGTCCGAAAAGGAGGAACATTACAGTCATAAAGTTTACTCGTCTTAAAAGGAGGCCGCAATGATTGATAAAAAATTATACAATCAACGCTTTAAAGCACAACTTGACGTCTGGAAGGCCGGCATTGCCGGAATGAAAGCTGAAGCATTACTTTCAAGCGCAGATGCACAAATCAGCTTACATAAAAAAATCGATGCCTTAGAATCAGAAGTTGATAAAGGATACATAAAATTCAACGAGATAAACTCCGCAAATGATGAGGCATGGGACGCATTGATAAAAGGCGCTGAATCCGCCTGGAGTTCACTTAAAACTTCATTTCATGAAGCATCACTGAAATATAAAAAAATTAAAAAGGATAATATATGTTAGAAATTATTGCCGTTGTTTTAATTGTGCTTTGGGCACTTGGACTCGTTACATCATACACACTTGGCGGATTTATTCACATTCTGCTGGTAATTGCAGTTGTAGTTATCCTCCTGCGGATAATCCGCGGACGGAAATTATAATTCAAAACTCACAAAATTTCTAAAATAGAATCACAAGGAAAAGCATGAAAATATTTAAAATTGCGGGAATTGCTTTGATTATACTCGGAATTGCTGCTTTTACATATCAGGGTATAACATACACAAAACGTGATAAAGTTGCAGATATCGGATCTTTGGAA
>JBFZEW010000401.1:0-7615 GCA_041306665.1 Spirochaetota bacterium
TGCTGCCAGAAAGCGTAATTACCGACATAAATCTGAATTTTATTATAATCAATGTCAGCCATATGCGTGCACACTTTGTTAAGAAAATAACGGTCATGACTTACGACAATTACGGTTTTTCTGAAATTAATAAGATACTCTTCGAGCCATGCGATTGATTCAATGTCAAGGTGATTCGTCGGCTCATCTAAAAGGAGAATGTCGGGACTTCCAAAAAGAACCTGCGCGAGCAGAACTTTTACCTTTTCACCGCCTTCAATATCTTTCATTTTTTTCAGGTGAAGCTGTGTATCTATTCCAAGACCTGATAAAAGCTGAGCGGCTTCGGATTCAGCGTCATAGCCGTTCATTTGTCCCATGAGTTCTTCAAGTTCAGCGGAACGATGGCCGTCCTCATCGGAAAAATCTTCTTTCGCGTATATTTCATTTCTTTCTTTAATGACTTTATACAGCTCTTCATGACCCATAATGACAGTATCAAGAACATTATATTCATTATATTTATTATGATCCTGCCGGAGTATTGCAATCCGCTCATTCGGATCCGTAATTATATCGCCTTCTGAAGGTTCAAGTTCACGGGAAAGAATTTTAAGAAAAGTCGTTTTCCCCGAACCGTTCGCTCCGATAAGTCCATAACAGGCTTCATGTTTAAATTTGATATTTACATCTTTAAAAAGCACTCTCTTACCGAAAGTAAGGCTAATATTACTCGCATGCAGCATTTTTTTTCTCGTTTTAATAATATATTTTTACAATCCAGAGTAATTTCCGTCAGGCAGGTGTCAAGCCGATTTTCAGGATAGTTATGAAAGTTGAGGGTAATTAAACAGAAACGAGTGACTTGTAAACTGTAATATGTTCCGGGATTTTAACCGCCCGCTCCGCTCGATAAACGCGGTTATGGCAGTTTATAGTGGTGTAAGTTCATATTGAAGCGGAAAGTAAATAATTCAAAATTTATAATTTAAAATTACTTCGCTGACTTTACTCACTCTGATTTCTTCAATGCTTCCTCGTACATGTCTTCGACAGCCCACATCATTCTCGCTTCTGGGAAATTTTTCATGAAGCTTTCACAATAAATTCGGAGTTTATCGTAATCTTTAACAAGTCTTAATGATAATAGTCTGTAATATAACACAGATTCATAAAACTGATCATTCACAGGAGATTTTTCTGCATTGTCCGCAATTGAAATTATTTTATCATAAAGAATTCGGTTTTTCTTATCAAGATCCGCTTCAGCCTGCTCACGACGAATGTCAAAATCATCAATAGCTTTCTCAGCAGCATCTGCTTTTTTCTCATAATATTCATTCAATTTGCCGAGTTCATCATTTATTGTTTTTTTATCAGCCTTATATTTTTCATCAATAGGTTTGAGTTTCACATCACGTTCATCATAATCCTGAATTTCCATTATTTTTTCTCTGTCTTCATGGTATTTCTCATCCAGTTTACTGCGCTTATCGGAAATAATTCTGCTTTCGTCATGTTTTTTAGCGTCAATGTCTGATTTTATAGCATCTAATTTTTCTTCTTCAGTATCCCATTCATCATCCAGCATTTCCTCTCGTTTTGAGATTATTTCCATGAATTTCTGCTGAAGTCCCATTGCGCAATGCATGGGTGACGTGTAAAGGAGATGATACTGATATTTTTTATTGAATTCCGTTCTTTCCAGTTCCGTCATGTTTCCCCAGTTAGAATTATTATAAACATCCATGTACTGAAGAAACGGCTTCTGCTCCATCCGTTTAATGATTTCATTCGCTTCTTTAAACAGAACAGAAAGCTCTCTATAATATCTGGCTTTTTTGAAATTTTTCAGGAAAGTAAACGCTTTTTCTTTTTCCAGTTGAGGCTTATTGTAAAGAGGATCGAACTGTTCGGATTTCTCAAACTTTTCAAGCGCCTGCTGAATCAGCCCCTGATCGAGCAAATCAACTCCCTGATAAAAATTCTGCACTGCAAAATAAGAATTTGTATCAATAGTTACATTTTCGGGATAAGTCACATCCAGCATTTTGAAAGCTGCAATTAACATTCTTTTTTCAATTGAAATGAGATCTTTAAGATAACCTGATGCGGTCGCGCTTTTAATTTCAGCGGTGCTTGTATCAATTATTTTTATATCAATTCGCAAATCATTTCCGCTTACGATGTAACTTCCCGTAACAATCTTTTCAGCGTTAAGAACTTTTCCAAGCTTAATCGCTTGATTGTTGTCGGCAAAACCTGATTGCGCGAAATGCTGCTCATCTATAACTTTCTGAAGATTCTCGCGCTCAACAAGAGTCAGATCATCGCTCGCGGAAAGATCGGAAATGAGCATATCGGCAAGACCTTTCGACAGCCAGTCAACATCTTTGCTTTTTATCGTATTCTGAAAATACAGTACTGAAATAACAATTTTATTTTTTGCCAATGTCATAACCGGCATAAAAACGCAAAACAGTACAATCAGAACTAAATATTTTTTCAAGAACTACCTCTTAATATACGGTTTCAATACTTCAGGAATATCAAGTGTACCGTCGGCTTTCTGATAATTTTCCATTACGGCTGCGAGAGTTCTGCCCGCGGCAAGTCCGCTTCCGTTCAGCGTGTGCAGAAATTCAGGTTTTTCTCCTTTCTCTTTTCTGTAACGGATTTTCGCTCTTCTCGCCTGATAATCCAGAAAATTAGAACAGCTTGAAATTTCAACGTATCTCCCAAGACCCGGCATCCATACTTCAATATCATATGTTTTGGCTGAAGAAGCTGATGTATCCGCGCTGCAAAGCAGCAGAACCCGGTAATGAAGCTTCAATTTCTGCAGAACCTTTTCTGCGTTCGCTAGCAGCTTTTCAAGTTCATCGAAAGACGTTTCCGGTTCTACGAATTTTACAAGTTCGACTTTCTGAAACTGATGAACGCGAATGAGACCGCGCGTATCTTTTCCGGCAGAACCTGCTTCCCTGCGGAAACATGACGACTGGCCTGTAACATAAATAGGCATGTTTTCTTTTTCAATAATTTCATTTCTATAAAGATTCGTTAGAGTAACTTCTGCAGTCGGAATCAACGACAGCCCGTCTTTTTCCATTCTGTAATATTCATCTTTAAATTTTGGGTACTGGCCTGTACCAATCATTGACTCGTCATTAACGATAAAAGGCGCGAAAATTTCAGTATAGCCGTGTTCAGTAGTGTGCAGATCAAGCATAAATGATATTATCGCTCGTTCAAGTTTCGCCGCAAGATCTCTGTAAACATAAAATCTGGCGCCGGAAAGCTTCACTCCGCGGTCAAAGTCAAGAATGTTCAAATCAGTACCAAGATCATAATGAGTTTTAGGTTCAAATGAAAATGAGGGTTTTTCACCCCATGTTCTGACAACCACATTATCTTTCTCATCGTTACCGACGGGAACAGACTCATCTAGAACATTCGGAACCGATAAAATCATGTCATTATATTCATTTTCAAGTTTTTCAATATCATTTTCAGCTGATTTAATTTTTTCATTTATGTTATTCACAAGATTCATCATTTCAGATGCATCCTGACCGGTCTTTTTTTTATTTCCAATTTCCTTGGACATTTCATTTCTATCTTTGCGCAGAGTATCTATCTCTGAAAGGAGATTTTTGCGTTTTTCATCAATTGCGAATAAATCATCTATATTTACCGCAGATTCCATGTTTCGTATTTTAAGTATATGTTTCAGATAATCAGGTTTTTCCCTGAGAAGTTTAGTATCAATCATAGCATCCTCGCAATTATTTTTCTAACAATTATCAGATTGGCTTTAACTGTCAAGTTTGAAAAAAAAATTTTAAATGCCGGAAAATACTTAAAATAAAGAAAGAATATTGCCGTTAGAAAACATATATTCGGCATTAAACAGCGAAAACAATAACGCTTCGAGGGTTACTCTTTTTTTTATTATTTGTTTCTTATCTCTCAACACTTTCCAGAAAAATTTGAGTTTCTCCAGTCATGGAAAGAATGAAGCTTATCTGCTCGCATGGATAGTCACTGCATTGCGTGCAGTTATCGATGTGCTTTTTCGACGCGCAGGCACGGACTTCGCAGACGCGGCAGTGTTCAAAGAGAACATCTGAACTGCTTTTACAGCCGTCGCAATTTATTTTTTCCGGAGAAATTTTTGTCTTAAAAATCACAGACCATTTTTCAGCTGTTTCTTTTCGAAGCTTTTCATCATTTTCCTGATGCGCTATGTACGCGCCGCATGAATTACAATCAAGCCCGCAAAATGCATTCATAAACTCCTCCGATAATACTGCAACATTCTTATAATCAATTTAAAATTGTAAATAACAAATTAATATTTTTTCTTAAGAAAAAATAGCGCTTTCCGCTAAGATGAAATTTTAATGGATAAGCATCTCAATCACTCTTTCAAAAATCCAATATATACAACAAAAATATCTTTCAAAACTATTTATGATTACATTGAAGACAAGTCATGTTCACTGATCATTAAAAAACTTATTGACAAGACAACACGCGGCATAATAAATGAAATCAAAGTTTCTTCAAGGGAGAACAGATCATTTTGCAGTGATCATGGTTCGATCGGCGGTAATAGTCCGCAACCCCGAAAGGGTGGAAATGGTGAAATTCCATTGCCGACAGTGAAAGTCTGGATGAAAGAAGAACTGCTGATATAATTCCGCATCAATTATATTCCGCTTTTTCTTTCATCTGCATTTAAAGGTATAATATGAAAAAGCAGAATGAGAAAGCAATTGTAACTGTCGATAACATTGCATTAAACTATAAAAAATTTAACGTCTTAAACGGAATATCATTTCAGGTAAAACCGCGTTCATTCATTTCATTTGTCGGACCCTCCGGCTGCGGTAAAACCACCCTGCTGAATATAATTGCCGGCATAAATAAAACTTACACGGGCAATGTTGAAATAAATGCCGAAAGAATTTCGTTTGTTTTCCAAAAAGACAGCCTGCTTGAATGGAGAACTGTGCTTTCAAACGTTCTGCTTCCGCTGGAACTTTCCGAAATCAGTATTAATAAAAGCCACGTTCAAAAAGCAAAACAGCTTCTCGAACAAGTCGGATTAAAAGGATATGAAGATTTTTTCCCTTACCAGCTTTCCGGTGGAATGAAAAAACGCGTAGAAATCGCGTCAGCTTTAATCAATTCTCCTGATCTGCTGATTCTCGATGAACCTTTTTCGCAGCTTGATATTCTTACCCGCGAAAAATTAAACATAATGATTAAAAATCTTTTTAAAAAAAATGAAATGTCAGTCATCATGGTAACGCATTCCGTGGAAGAAGCGTGTTTTCTTTCGGACACAGTGCACGTAATGTCCAGCAGACCCGGCAAAATAATCATGGTGCGCCGGATTAACAATTCCGGGAACAAACCGCAATATGTACTGAACGAGGATGAACAGGCGGCAAATATTGAAATTCGCGGTCATGCGAAAAATTTATGGCTGCCTGAAAAAGCATCTGATTTTAACGATGAAATTAAAAAAGATAAATTCAACATAGCGCACTGGTGCAGAAATAATTACTCTCTGCTGATTTTTCCTGTCATGCTGTTTGTCATTATATTTTTTCTTGAAGGATTCAAAATACTTTTTAAAATTGAAGATTATATTTTCCCGCGGCCCGTTAATATTATAAAACGTTTCGCGCAAATGGCTTTTCAGCCGTTCATTTACCGTCATCTGCTTGTAACGGTAATTGAATCTCTTGGAGGATTTTCAATCGCTTTTATTTTTTCATTCATAACCGCAATCGCTGTGGCGAAATCTAAAATTCTTAAAGCAATATTCATGCCGTTTCTTCTTACGGTAAATACAATACCCACAATCGCCCTTGCCCCGTTTCTCGTACTCTGGTTCGGATTCGGATACATACCAAAGATTTTATGCGCGGCGATCGTCGTATTTCTGCCTATGCTTATTAACAACATTTCCGCCATTACACTTGCCGGTGAAAAGCTTTCAGATGTGATAAATTTTTATAAACCCGGTTTTTTTAAGAAATTTTTCAAGTTTGAACTTCCTCAAAGTCTGCCCGTAATTTTCTCGGGAGTGCAGATATCGATTACACTTTCTGTAATCGGCGCGGTTGTAGGAGAATTTGTTTCGGGAGCTGAAGGTCTTGGCGCGCTTGTCACTATTGCCAAATCAAATTTCGATACTGAATTAATGTTCGCATCGCTCATCTGGCTCAGTTTTTTAAGCCTGACTTATTACGCATCAGTAAAAATATTGTATAAAATATTCATTGGAGAAAGAAAATGAAAAAGTTACTTTTTGTGTTTTTAATGTGCCTCATTTCAGCAAGCGCGTCCTACAGTAAAAATTCAAGTCTCAAGCTTGCAATCGGATACATTCCTCACATTCAGTTCGCTCCTCTTTATGTCGGCATTGAGAAAGGTTTTTATAAAGAAGCCGGGATTGACCTGTCAATTGAATACGGCTTCGGAGTGGATATTTTTTCACTGTTGAATTCTGAAAAAATTGATCTTGGCCTTTCAGACTCTGACCTGCTTGTAATTTCCAGTTCAAAGGGATTTAAAGCCGGCGCGGTATTTCAATATTACCAGAAATATCCTGTTACAGTTGTCGCTCTGAAAGATAAAATTAAATCGCCAGCCGATTTCGCCGGTAAAACAATAGGCACGCCTGATATGGCTGGATCAAGCAGCATTGGAATGAGTTTATTTCTCAAAGAGCACAAGCTTGAAGGTAATGTTACAAAACAAAAAATCGGATACACTCAGGTGCAGTCACTGTTAGCCGGCAAAGTCGACGGAGTCGTGTGCTTCTTCAATAATGAACCGGTTCAAATGCGTCTCGCGGGAAAAGAAATCGTGCAGTGGGACATTGCCGCGTTTTCCGATATTGTAGGCGCTTCTTTCATTACCGGAGAAAAGCAGCATTCTAAAAAAAGAAAAGATCTTGAAAATTTCATCAAAGCCACAGCGAAAGCTATGGAATATACCGTGAACAATCAGGCCGAGGCATTTGAAATCACCAAAAAATATTTGAACGGCTATGACGACAAACAGAAAGAATTCAACCTGCGCTGCCTTGCCGAAACAGTAAAATTGTTTCAAAGCGACAAAAGCTACGGTTATGTCGATAAAGCAAAATATCAAAAAACAATAGACATCATGAAAGAACTTAACCTCATTGAAAAATCTTATAATGCGGATAAAATTATTTATAAGTTTTAAAAAGCTCATTTCAATTTTAGAATCGGCAGGAGATTTCGGGTTTACCGGCAAAACCGTTCACCAGATGGTTTTTACGGTTTTGCTTATTCCTGAAATTTCCTGTTCAATCCGCAATATCATATCCTGGACAAAACTGTCCAGATTTTCAATACTGCTTTTCTTGACGCGGAATCCAATCGCACCTTCATGACCGCCGCCGTTTTCGATTGAAAAAATTTTTAAAATTTGCCTGACATCAAAGCTTTTAAAATTTTTACTCCGCCGCACGCGGAATTGTATGAGATCGGATTTTAGCGGATCATCATAATAGGCAATCAGACTCAGTCTGCCGCTTTCTTCAGCCAAAACGTCCGCGATAGCTCTGGTTACGTCCGTTATTATA
>JBFZEW010000402.1:0-4079 GCA_041306665.1 Spirochaetota bacterium
AACCGGTCAAATTCCTACTGATAAAAAAGCTATGACGATGAAAGAAATTGAAACTGATTTTGCAGTTGCTGGAATTGCAAACCAGGCAAAATTTTCTTCTCCAATGCCGTCAATACCTGAAATTCAGCTTTTCTGGGCACCAATGGGTGCTGCATATGGCATCATATGGAACGGTGAAGTTACTGTTGAAAAAGGTCTGAAAGATGCTGCTGCTCAAATCCGCAAAGACGTAGAAAATCAATAACAATTATAAAGGGGAACTTAATGTTCCCTTTTTTTCATCAGCTATTTTTTTTAAAGATGGCTGATGAAAAAAACAAAGGTGAGTTTATGAAAAAAGAAAATACTGCCGGTCTTCTTTCGTTTTTATTCATGGGATTGGGACAATTTTACAATCACGATTGGGTAAGCGGAATAGTTTTGATGCTGCTTGAATTTATGTTTATTTTCGCAGCAGTAAGCGGCGTAATATATAATGCTTTCTGGGGTGTAATCACTCTTGGCCAAACACCAGGTATTCAGGGAGATCATTCAATTTTTCTTCTGATAAACGGACTGGTAGTAATAATTTTATTTTTCCTGTTTTTTATCATATACTATCTGAATATAAAATCTGCAATCGCGTCGCGGAAAAAAATTGAAGAACTCCGATTACACACCGGAACTAATTTTTCTGCGGAAAGCATTTTATCACATAATTACAACAAATATTTTCCACACATTTTAATGTCACCTTCGTTTTTTCTGATTCTATTTTTCACGTTTCTTCCGATTCTTTTTACATTGTTAATCGCGTTTACGAATTTTTCAGCTCCATATCACCTGCCTCCTGGAAATCTCGTTGACTGGACAGGCTTTGATAACTTTAAAAAACTTTTTACTTTAGACGGCTGGAAGGAAACATTCTGGGGTGTGCTTGCCTGGACCCTTGTATGGACAATAACTACAACCGTTCTAAATTATTTCGGAGGTCTTGGTCTTGCCGTTTTAATCAATGCAAAAGACATAAAATTCAAAAAATTCTGGCGGACACTTCTGATTGTTCCATATGCGATTCCCGCATTTATTTCTCTTTTAACATTCCGTTTACTGCTATCAGGTCCGGGACCATTAAATAGTTTTTTAGTTAACACGGGTCTTACGGCTGAAAAAATACCTTTTCTTTCCGATCATACGCTTGCAAAAATAACTGTTATTGTTGTTTACCTTTGGGCTGGCGCCCCTTACTGGATGGCTCTTATGTCCGGGGTTTTAACCAATATCAGTGATTCATATTATGAAGCTGCACGCATTGACGGTGCTTCTAACTGGCAGCAGCTTATTAATATTACAGTACCAATGGTTTTATTCCAGACAGCACCGCTGTTGATTATGACATTCGCGCACAATTTCAACAACTTTACAATGATATATCTCCTTGCAGATGGAAATCCTCAAAACCCTACGTATAAACAGGCTGGTTCAACAGACATTCTTATTTCCTGGATATACAAAATGACTCTTGAGAAACAATGGTACGGCATGGCGGCATGTGTAGCAATTATTATTTTCATATGCATTGCTGTAATTGCCATCTTCAGTTTTAAAAGAACCAAATCATTCAAAGATGAGGACATGATATAATGAATAAATATAAATTTTACAAACTGATACGCGTTTCGCTGATATATGTAATATTAACATTGCTAACTTTCGCGTTTATCATCCCGTCTATATGGGTAATAAGTTCATCTTTCAATGAAGGCACAAATATTTTCAGTACAACATTATTTCCAGAGCATCCTACACTCGCGCACTATGTTACCATTCTCACGCAAACAAAATATCCAATCTGGTTTTTTAATACTTTTAAAATTGCAGTAATGAATACTCTTCTTTCCCTTTTTCTGACGGTAAGCACTGCCATGGCGTTTTCCAGATTCAAATTTAAAGGCAAAGAAATCAGCATGATGACGATACTGGTATTGCAGATGTTTCCGTCAATGCTTGCAATGGTCGCTATTTACGTAATACTTTATAACATTGGTTTATTAAATACTCATATTGGTCTGGTTATTGTGTATTCAACAGGCCAGATTCCTTTTAATACCTGGCTGGTGAAAGGATATCTCGACGGCATTCCAAAGAGTCTTGACGAAGCAGCCCGCATTGACGGCGCATCAAATTTAACAATAGTTACGAAAGTAATTCTTCCGCTTGCACAACCTATTCTTGTATTTGTCGCGCTTCAAAATTTTATTGCTCCATGGTTTGATTTCGTCTTTCCTCAGCTGATATTGCGAAATGAAGACAAATGGACTCTTGCAATGGGACTTTACCAATGGATTCAAGCGCGGGCGCAGACTAACTTTACAATGTTTTCCGCCGGAGCTGTTCTTGTAACAATCCCAATTGTAATTTTATGGGCAGTATTTCAAAAATATATCGTTGAGGGGCTTGCAGCGGGAGCGAATAAAGGTTAATTTCATATTCAGACTATAATAGCATATGAAATCAATTATTACGGACAAGGATTATTCGGATGAATAAAATGAAATCAGCAGTGACAATCAATGACGTTGCTAAAGCAGCAAATGTTTCTGCTTCAACAGTCTCCAGAGTCATTTCTGATAGTTCACGGATTAGTAAAAATACAAAAGCAATTGTATTTCAGGCAATGGAAAAAATGAATTACCATCCGAATGCAATTGCAAGAAGTCTTGCAAATAAAAAAACAAATACTCTTGGACTTATCATTCCAAATTCAGATGAAAATCTTTTCATGAATCCTTTTTTCATTTATGTAATGAGAGGAATAAGTATTTATTCACAAAAACAGAACTATCACATTATGTACACATACAGCAGCAAAGAAGATGAAGAAGTTAAATTTCTGCAGGAATATATAAATTCCCATCTTGTTGATGGAGTTATTTTACTAACATCCATAAAAGATGACAAATGCATACAATTTCTTCACGAAGCAGATTTTCCTTTCGTTGTAATCGGCCGACCGGAAATTACAGATAATACAATCTGGGTTGACAATGACAACTTTCAGGCAACTTACAAAGTTACGAATCTTCTGATTGACAAAGGCTTTAAAAAAATCGGATTTATCGGCGGAAATCTGCTGTACAATTTTTCCAGTGATCGTTTTGACGGCTACATGAAAGCACTCAAAGTTCGCGGAATTGAATTCAATGAAAATCTGGTTCTTCATAATAACGGATTTGATTTTGACAGCGGTTATATCGCGTGTAAAAAAATACTTAGAAAGGATACGCCGGATGCCTTAGTTACTGTTGACGATCTTCTCGGCTACGGAGCACTGAAATATTTAAATGACATAAATGATTCGTCTGTTACAGTAACCGGGTTTAACAATATATCAATTAATTTATTCAAAGAATCCCTTTTTACAACTGTCGAAATAAATGCCGATCAGCTCGGATATCATGCAGCAAAACTTCTGATTGAAAAGCTCCATAATAAATTATCAAGCAATCACCACATTGTTGATACAAGAATTATTGAAAAAAAAATTTAACATTGCAAACAGGATAGTTTTATGAACCACCCCTATCAGAATGAAAAATTCAATGACAAAGTGAAAAGAAAAATTTACGGCAATCCTGTACCTACAGACGCCGTGATCGCCTGCAACTTTAAACCGGATGATTCTGAAATTAGTTTAAACATAACAATTAATGATAAAACAATAATTAAATTTCATCTTTCCGACAAAACAATAATTTACGGTTTAGGTCAGAACTTGGGCGGTATAAATAAACGCGGAAGAAAATATACTTCTTACTGCACGGATGAACCGCATCACACCGAAGATAAAGATGCGCTCTATGCTGCTCATAATTTTCTGCTTTTTACTGATGGCACCTGTAAGGGTTATTATTTCGATTATCCCGGACGGATTGAATATGATCTTGGATTTACTGATAATAATTCTGCCGAAATTATAATTCACGGCGCGGATTTTACTGTTTATGAAATAAATGGAGAAAATCCTGAAAGCATTGTAAAATCTTTCAGAGAAATTATCGGTCAGTCATTCATTCCTCCGAAATGGGGTTTCGGTTATT
>JBFZEW010000403.1:0-9355 GCA_041306665.1 Spirochaetota bacterium
TATAAAAAATACTGTCTTCGCGCGCATTGCGGAGACCAGACTCTATGAAATAACGCTGATTAAAAAGAGGAAGATTATGCACATTCTATTCAATTTTGACATTGCCGTCTGAACCGAGACCATATCTGTCGTTTTCAAGTGAACGTATTGCTTTCTGCATAGCTTCTTTAAATGTGCGGCCGATCGCCATTGCCTCGCCGACGGATTTCATTTGAGGACCCAGCTTTGTATCCGCGCCCTGAAATTTTTCGAAATTCCAGCGCGGAGTTTTAACCACGACATAATCAATTGTAGGCTCGAAAGATGCCGGTGTTTCACGCGTAATGTCATTGCGTATTTCATCCAACGTGTAGCCGACAGCGAGCTTGGCCGCAATTTTCGCGATGGGGAAACCGGTTGCTTTACTCGCGAGCGCGGAGCTTCTTGAAACACGCGGATTCATTTCAATGACAATGACTCTGCCGTCTGCAGGATTAACAGCGAATTGAATGTTTGATCCGCCGGTATCTACGCCGATCTCGCGTATAATTTTTATTGATAAATCACGAAGATGCTGGTATTCACGGTCAGTTAAGGTCTGTTGAGGCGCGACAGTGATCGAATCTCCTGTATGAATTCCCATTGCGTCGATATTTTCAATTGAACAGATGATAACAACATTATCCGCGGTATCGCGCATGACTTCAAGTTCATACTCCTTCCAGCCTACGATTGATTCTTCAAGAATTACCTGATGAATCGGAGAAGAATCCATTCCTTTTCGGACAAGCTCGATAAAATCTTCTTTGTTATATACAAGATTTCCTCCAGAACCTCCAAGAGTGAATGCTGAACGGATAATCATCGGAAGACCGATTTCTTCAAGAACCTGGTATGCTTCGTCAATTGTATATGCGAAACCGGAGCGCGGCACGTTAACTCCGATTTTAATCATGGCTTCTTTGAAAAGTTTTCTGTCTTCGGCCTTTTTTATTGATTCAATATTAGCACCGATAAGTTTAACGTTATATTTATCGAGGATGCCTTTTTCATGAAGCGCTATTGTAACATTCAATGCGGTTTGACCACCGACTGTCGGCAGAATGGCATCAGGTTTTTCGCGTTCAATGATTTTTTCGATAATTTCGGGAGTTATTGGTTCAATGTAAGTTCTGTCTGCTAAATCAGGATCAGTCATAATAGTCGCGGGATTTGAATTAATTAAAACAACTTCGTATCCTTCCTCTTTTAGAGCCTTGCAGGCCTGAGAACCGGAATAGTCAAATTCACAGCCTTGACCTATGATAATGGGGCCGGAACCTGGAATTAGAATCTTTTTTATATCATTTCGACGGGGCATTTATTACCTCTCGGATGTATTTTTTATAAAACTCATTTTTGCACCTGCTTTGTCAACATATTAATTAAAAAAATTTATGAGACATAAAATGCAACAAGGATAGCATGGCTGATTGTTGAATAATGATCAATATCAGCTGAAATGGAACGTGGAATTGTTGATTTTCTGCGTCATTTTCAACTTGCGTTTTTGTAAAATTTTGAGTTTAACTATGACTATCATTTATCCAGGAAATTATCCGTTGAAACCATTTCAGATTTACAGCCGCCGGTTTTTTTTGCCTTGTACATGAGGTCGTCACTCAATATGATTAATTCTTCAACAGTGTTTCCATTATCAGGAAATTTTGATATTCCAATGCTCATTCCAACTTCAAGACAATTATTTTTAAAATCTATTGGCTTAATGACAGTTTGAATTATACGGTCCGAAATTTCGTTTATTACTTTTTCAGTTTTATTTTCTATGTAAATCAGAAATTCATCACCGCCGAAGCGGCAGATTATATCTTCGTCGCGAAATATACTTTTTAACCTGGAACCGATACATTTTAAAACTTCATCGCCTGCATCATGACCATATTCATCATTAATTTTTTTAAATTTATCAAGATCAATGAACATTATATAGAATACAGATTTTGACCTCAAAGTTTCAATTTTATTTTTTACATATTCAATAAAAAAACCACGATTATATAAACCGGTTAAAGCATCGATGTTAACTTTCTGCTCAAGACTGCTTTTCTGTTTTATTAAATGAAGATATTTCTGAATAAGTATTATGGAATAGCATGTTACAAAAACGAATACTCCCGTAGAAACCATACTGTAATGATTTACGACTATAATATCACGAATAACGGCTAATGCAATAAAAATAAAACCGGACAATGCGATATAAGCACCTTTAACTTTTCTTCTTATACAGACTGCAAGCGCATAAAAAGCATAAAAGAATGATATTACTAAAAATAATTTATAATACGGGAAAAATTTTGGATAAAAATCATGAGGAGTCAGAAAAGAAAGTAAAACAGCAAACACTAAAAATGCTCTGTAAGTGTTTGCCAACAAATTTTTAAAATCAATTTTGAAAAATCTGATAAAAAAAAGTGCAAATACAGGTAATAGCGCATAACCTGCTAAAAACTCAAGTCTGGTACTGAATCCCCATGGCAAATTGATAAAATTTTTAATTATTCTTTCTTCAATCAAAACAATACGCAAAGCAATGCAGAAAGTAAAAATTGAAAAAGTCAAAGCTGTTAAATTCATATTATCAATAAGAAAGAAAATAAAAAAGATAACTGAAACAAATAAAATTATTGTAAAAAGGAAAATAGCTTTATTAACTTTTTTTTCACGGAAACTTATTATTTCAGAAACATTTCCAATTTTAATCGGATTCCAGAATCCACCGCGGTTATATGAAAAATTTGAAATCTGAACAACAAATTCACTTGTGCCGTCAGCGGTACTTTGAAATGTACCTAAAACAGGTTTCCATTCGGGAATAGATGTTTCTGCCGCTGAAGACACAACTCCATTATATGCCGTAAATTCATTATTTATCCATAAACTGAAAGATGACGCCTGCTCATATATATAAAACGCATATCTGTGCGAGTGACTCAGTCCTTCAACTTTCAAACGATAAGTAGCAAATCCCTTCGATGGTATCGGCGGATTTTTATAAAATTCCCATGAATTCGGAACATATGCTATTTTCTTTTCTGCAGCATATTTATCGAACTCATCAGTTTGAATAAGTCTACCGGGATAAAATTCCCATTCTCCGTCCAGTTCCAGCAGTTTCGCGTCAGAATCCCATTTCAGTAAATCAGCAGTTCCTTTTACCGCAGAAAAACCTTTGACAAAACTGTCATTTTTCACAGGGAGATAGAAGAAAAGATTAACTGCAAAAATCAGTAAAAAAATAAAAATTAAAATCTGTATTTTATTCCTGGATTTCATAGTTTAATATATCCGAATATCTGAAATATTTTATTATAATATTTAAAAAGATATAAGTCTATAATAATTTATTAAAATAAAAAAAATAGCATGTGCCAATGAAGCAATTTTGAATTTTAAATGTTGAATTTTGAATTTTGAATTTTGAATTATCACTTTCAACTTTTCACTTTTCACTTTCATCTTTACAAACTTTACAAACTTTACAAACTTTACAAACTTTACAAACTTTACAAACTTTATGAACTCATTTACTTTATTCTTTATAAATGACTGAATTCTGACGAAGGTATAACATGGCATTAATGGAAATTAAGACAAAAAAAGAGATGCACTTGGCATCTCTTCGTTTGTGGTCGGGGACGGAATCGAACCGCCGACACGAGGATTTTCAGTCCTCTGCTCTACCGGCTGAGCTACCCGACCAGCATTATCTGTTAAGATGTGATGTTTATATAAAACAGGGGTTTTATGTCAATCAAATTTAAGACTTTTTTTTTATTTTTATTTTTTTTTATAAACATGAATTCAATTATGGCACAGGAAAATTCAGATTTCTACCGCCAAAAAGGCATTGTTCAATATGAAAATGAAATGTACAATTTCGCGCTTGAAAGTTTCACAAAAGCCGTGAGGCTGAATAAAGAAGATTATGTTTCATATAATTATCTTGCTAAACTCGCGCTGTTAAGACAGGAAAGAGCGCTTGCTCTTGAATTTTTCAAGACATCTCTTGAAATAAATGAGAATCAGGATGATATTCTGTTTATTACGGGCGAATTACAAGATTATTACGGAAACTATAATAAAGCTCTTGAATTTTTTACGTCTGCGCTTGAGATAAATCCGGAAAATATCATGGCACTGATCGGTTCCGCAAGAATTTACAGCATTAAAAAAAATCATCAAAAATCATCTGAAATGTTTCAAAAAGCATTTGATCTGAGAATTGATAAATCTGCGCCTTTTTATAACAGCGGCATTGAACATATGCGTAAAAATAATTCTGAAAACACGATATCCAGCTTAACTGAATGCATAAAAATCAATCCAGCGCACGCGGATGCATACTTTGAACTTGCACAATATTACAGACATTTAAATAGAATAAACGACGCGTTGAAGCTTCTTGAAAAAATAAAATATTTGCAGCCGCATCTTGAAAAACCCTATGTTCAGATTGCCCATATTTATTTCACGGTTAAATTCAGCAAAAATTACAGACAGCAGATTCTAATCGCTGAAAGCAACATAAAAAAAGCGATTGAAATAAATGACAAAAACGCGGATTACTGGGAATTCCTGTCGGAAATTTATACTTCAATGGACATGTATGAAGAAAGCAAAACAGCGGGAGACATCGCGTTCAGTCTTAATAAAAGTAAAAAATAACAAAGCCTATTTGACTTTTTTCGCTCTTCGTTTCGCCAATGGAAACACAGAATCATCAGTCTTAATTATCTTCATGTCCTCGGGATTTACCGCTTCAGCAAGAGTAATAATCGTATCCGTTTCCACTGCCTTAAAAAGAAGTTTCCGGTTCAAATTATATTTGCTGCCTTTCATTTTCTCGGAACTCGCGACATAGAGAAAATCATCATTTTTTATTCCATCGAACGAACCAAGATTAACTAAAAT
The DNA here is from genome assembly GCA_041306665.1 of Spirochaetota bacterium. GTDB lineage: Bacteria > Spirochaetota > UBA4802 > UBA4802 > JAFGJZ01 > JAFGJZ01. The sequence goes on from JBFZEW010000403.1 coordinate 4,954, forward strand.
CTGATTGTCATTGTATTTTAGAACCCGCCCCTTGAAAGGAATCATTTCATAAATTTTTCTGCCTGCAGTCAACGCGGCGTCATTTAAAAAACTGCGCCCTGAACCGCTTACAGCAAACTGATTGATTACAACACCTGTTTTATAATCCATTAAATAAATGTTTATATCGACAGCATTCGCGCTGTCTGTATAATCACCGTATATAATGTAGTCAATTTCTCCTGAAATTTCGCTGTATTTGTCGGCCAATAATGTAATGAGGTCATTAAGATTAAACAAGTCGGCATTCATGTTGCGCAGAATTTCTTTTCTGTCTTTTACTGTAGTACCTTTTAAACGGCCGTATTGATTTAAACTGAAAGTGAGAGTATCCGCGATAATGTTGCCGCCCTCGGTATGATACGGAAAATTATTCTTCGCGACAAAGTCGGCAACATAGACCTTTGGAACATCGCGCACAGGCTCATCAAAAGCGTAACCTTCCCTGAAATAGAGCTTTTCCCTGCGTTTTATTACGGCAATGTCAAGTTTCTGCCGAAGATCGCTTTCAGGATAAAGTGCGTAGGTCTTTTTAATTTCATTGACGTAGAACATGTCATAACCGAATACCTGCATGTAATCGGTGAATTTATCCTGAGCTTCACGATTAAGCGGATTCATTATGATCGCTTTTCGAAGAGCATAGATTCCCCTGTCGACGAGACTCTCTTTGAGAAATTTCATCGCCTGCTCTGTGTATTTCTTTGAAAAATTTACCCGCATTGGATTTCCGAAACTGATGTCATTTATTTCGACGAAACTTTCAAGTTTTGAAAGCATCATGTCGTCATTACGGTTGAGTTCATATGCTTTTGTAAACCATTCCAGCGCCAGTTGTGTCTGACTGGTTTTTTCATAACAAAGACCAATGTTATACGCGACTTCCGCCGTAAGACCGGAAGAATTTTTTACTCTCATGAAATATTCCAGCGCCCCGGTGAAATTATCGATGAGATAGTCGATTTTACCGCGAAGCATTAGCGCGTCCGCGTATTCAGGATAAATCGACAAAGATCTGTTTATTTCTTCAATGCTGTCATCAATGTAATCGCTCTTTCCGGTTAAGAAATACTGTTTCAGCAGAATGTGCCCGTACGCGAGATAAGCATCGGGATATTCTCTTTTACTGCTGATGGCTTTTTCAATGTAATCCACTGCTTCGTTGAATCGCTCAACTTCAGATTTAATTTCAGCCTGCAGCAGAAGCGATTCATAATGATAAGGATTAATCTTGAAAATCGTGTCGAGTTTGCGTTCAGCCCAGGTGTTTCTTCCCCGCAGGTAGTAAATTTTCGCGATACCATAATGCGCATCGGCAGCATTTTTATCAAGCTCGACCGCTTTTGTGTAAAACTGAAGCGCTCTTTCAAAATCAAAAAGACCAAGCTGCGCGTTACCTGCTCCGGTAAGCGCGTCAATATTTTCTGGTTCAAGCTGAGAAACCCGGTAAAAAAGATTAAACGCGTCTGTATAGGCGCCTTTTTTAAGATAGACTTTCGCGAGACCGATCTGCGAATCAATATTGTATTGATTTTTATTAAGTGAGTTTTTAAACGCCGCAAGCGCCTTGTTATATTCAGCCTGCGCGTAATATTTCCGTCCCTGCTCGTTATAGTATTCTGAATTCTGCGAATACACATTTAACGACAGTAAAATAAATACAGCTGTAAAGAAGAGTTTTTTCATCGCATAACACCCGGTACCGGAATTTATGTCACATTACAACACTCCGATTTTTTTTTCAAGTATTTCATTGATTAATATTGAAGATATTACAATTGATGCTGTTTCAGCCTTCATTTGAGTATAACCGTAATGAATGCATTTCCAGCCTGCTTTAACGGCTTTTTCAATCTCGACGGGCGAAAATCCCCCTTCAGGGCCAATCGCAATGATGAATTTATCGCGAGATGACGCTTTTACGGCAGATCTGATTGACGGGGCCGCGTCATCGAGATGAGCTATGAACCTTTCATATTCGCAATATTTATTCAAAAATTCATTGAAACTGCATGATTCATAAAGCGCCGGAATGTCAGGACGCAGCGACTGCTTAGAAGCTTCTTCAATGATAGTGCTCCAGCGTGAATTTTTACTTTCTTTTTTATGCTCAATCTGTACAATTGTTCGTTCAGTAACGATAGGCTGAATTCCTGAAATTCCAATTTCCGTTGCTTTCTGAAGCACAAATTCAAAATTTTTATTTTTTAAAAGAGCTGCCGCCAGAATTACTTCTGTCATTTCTATCGTATCCTTAATTTGATTAACAGCCTTCATTAAAATGGAATCACTCAATATCTCAAGAACAACACATTCAAAAAGTGAATTCCCGCTGTCTCGGACATTAATTTGATCACCTTCAGCTATGCGCCTGACTGTTTTTAAATGCAGAAAGTCCTGATCTTTGATAAAAAATCTCTTTTGCGGCAAGAGATCTGTTTTTACAAAATACTGCGGCATTACTCATCACCCAAATTTTCATGTCTGAAAATTTTATCCTGAAATTTCACATTTTTATCACGCTTGAATATTTTAAACACTGTGAGAGTTCCTCGGCTAATGTCCATCATGTCATAGCGTATTGGAAATTTCCTGCCGTCGAATTCAGCGACCTGCGCTACAGACATTGTTTTCCGGACAACTTTATCCTGATCATGAAAATCGATGCGCAAAGGCATGAAATCAGCCTTATCCGTGTAAAGGACGAGTTTGCCATACTGCCCTTTTTTATCAATCGGATCAAGATTGAGTTTGAAAGCTTCTTTCCCTTTAATAAAAGCATCTCCGACAATTTCACCTGTATAATTACTCTGCAGATCGGCGTTTGACAGATCCGTAAAACTATAGTTGGTTTCAAGCACAGGATCAAAGCGGTCAATATCAATTTTATGATACATTTTAAGCGCGAGAATGTCATATACCCAGATGTCCTCCCCGCCGAGATTATACAGAATTTTGACCTGCTTGCCGCGTTTTTTATTGCCGAGAATGAATAATGAATTTTCACCCGATGAAGATATTTCAACATCGAGGTTGTAGCTTTGCCCGTCCGGAGTGATATGCGTCAGTGAACCATTCATCAGTCCGCTGGGATACTGAAGCAGCATATCAGTTTTTGCGAGTATTTCCTGCGCGGTGAGTTCAATCTGACGCGTATCCTGCGAAAACACTGAAAAATGCGCCATACTGATAAAGAAAAATCCAATTATTATATAATGTTTCATTTTTACCATAGTTAAATTCTAATTACTCATATTATGTCTGATTTTTAATAATAATCAAGAAAAAAGTACAATGAAAAAACAGAAAGTAAATAAAGTTTATTATGCAAATTTCTGTCTTAAACCTGCTTTAAACCTGTCTTAAACCTGTTAATTAACAGGTTTAGTATTCATAAGGACCGATCGAACATGGATCAGTTCTTGGTACATTGGCGATATCAGATTTTAAATAAAATGGGATGTTTGGCAGCAATGAAAAATCACCACCTGTTTTTATATCTGCAGCAACACCGGGAGATTGTACAAAATTATACCTGAATGCCGCATCATAAGTGAAACTTGTAAATGGGGAAGCACCTATTAATGTATTGTCATATGCATGGTTGTTCAAGCAATTGGTAGTAAAACTTGAAAAATCATTAATAGAGTAATTATTTGAATTACAATAAACAGTGTATTCAGTAAGATTGTTTATTGACCATATATCAACTATATTATTATTAAAAATATCGATTTTGCTTGCATCAGCTATATAAACAACAAATGCAGGATTTAAGGCAATTTTTGAAGTAAAAATGTTGTTAAAAATTCTTGGACTGTTTCCACAACCGTTTAAATATACATGCCTATTTTCTGAACCCAGCTCAGAAAAAGAAACATGATTGTTGAAAATATCAATTACGTCATTGCTATATGTATCGACAGCAATGCCGTTCCAATAAGCGTTAGGATCAGCATTGCCGGAATCAAGAATGTTGTTAAATATGTATAATTTGGAATCACAAGCACCATTTCCTTTAACATGAATCATATTTATACTATCAGCAACAATTTCAATTGAAGCAGGTCCAATAATTCTATTGTTGGCAATTATCAAATCTCCTGTATTAGCCGTATCAAAATCATTCTTTTGAAAATCAATTCCAAAAATACCATCCAAGTTTGAAACTCCGCCGAAATTTATGGTATTTCGAACAATATCAATATCAATATCTTTAAATGCTGAAAATGTGCTTAGTTCAAAAGAAATTCCAGCTAATTGGTATTGAGAGTTCCCAAGATTTATTGTGTTATCAGCAATTTCTAATTTAAAATTCCCAGTGATATTAATTCCCGTGGCACTGTCAATGCTGGTAGAACTG
>JBFZEW010000404.1:0-2514 GCA_041306665.1 Spirochaetota bacterium
ATGCCACACGTTTTTCCAGTTACCGCCGCCCCATGCCTGTTTATATTTCGATGACGGTTTTTTTTCCCAGATATACCAGTCTCTTTTTCCGGTATTCTGCATACTGTCTATAAACCATGGATGCATATTTGATGTATGATTAATAACAAAATCAAATACTATACGAATTCCTCTTTTATGTGCTTCGATTAAAAGCTCTTCGAGATCTGCATTTGTACCGAAAACTTCATTAACTTTATAATAATCAACAGTGTCGTAACCATGCATGTTATCACCTTTAAAATAACATTCGAATACAGGACTAAGCCAAATTGCATCAATTCCCAGATCAGAATCTGTTGAAGAATCTCCATCGTTGAGGTAATCCAGTTTCTGAATGATACCCTTAAGATCTCCTATTCCATTACCATCACTGTCATTGAAACTTTTAACCCAGATGTGATAAAAAACTGCATCTTTATACCAGTCTTTCTGATTCTGCATTGTAAGTGCTTTATCCGGAAGTATTTCATCTTGTTTTCCAAAATATTTTTTCTGCCCCTCCTGCGCTGCAATGCAGCCAGCGAAAAGAAACAGAAGAACAAATAATGTAATTTTTTTCATCTTAATGACTCCTTTTTATTAACCGGTTAACTAAACATGATCAAAAAATGCGAATACACATTCGCTTTTAACAATACATTAGTGTTGAAAATATAATGTCAAGAATAATTTAATAATTATTCTTTGATTGATTAACCGCGGCGTTATTTATTTAAGCTGAAAATATAGATTAAAATCTGCCCGCAAATAATATGCTTGCGTATATTCAGCGCATTGCTATCTTGAAAATTCCAGTTTATTAAATAAAATTTATTCTAAAAAGAAAATATAAATGCGAAATAAACACATAATAATCCGGCACATCAGTATGCTGAAAAATGTTATAACAGCTTTATTACTGTTCTATTCCATTTCAATTTATCCTGTTTCTGGCAAAGCAACAAAACAAATTATAATTTCCGGCAATGAAATATTTGAATCTGAATACATAATTGAAAAATCAGAGATTCTTATCATTCCGGAAGAAGCTCAATCTTTTAAAACCATAAGTGACAAATTAATATCCTTTTACAAATTAAACGGATACACACTTGCCAGAATTTATTTAATAGATGAAACAGATGATAAACTATTAATTTATATTGATGAAGGTAAAATCGGACAGATTAGAATTGTGGATTTCAGTGAAATAGATACGACCAGAATTAAACTTCTTTTCCAAATGCCGCATAAAACATATAACAACAACCTGGCAATTAAACATACCGAAGAAATTAAAAAAAACTTCAATTTAGATATCAAAATAATGCTTATAAAAACAGAAAACTATGATGATGCTTTTTTTCAAATTGACAATGCTATTTTTCAGCTTGATGAATCTTTTAAAATTCCATTTTTAGATAACACAAAACTATCATTTATAGATAAATACGGCTGCCAATACAACCTGGAAATTCATAAAAACAACAATATCCAAAATACGTCGGAGAGTGATACAAATACAAATTACGAATTTGATTATGGATTCCATTCAAATTTCATAACTTCGTTTACACCATATGTATCAGCTACAATGCCTCATATTTTTAGCAATGAAGATCTTTTGAAAATTCAATTAAGTATCAGTTATAATTATAACATTAAAAAGTACAAAGAACTTCCAAAATGGTCACAAAATATAATTGAAGGAAAATATTATCCTCCCGGGAATAAAATTAATAAATATTTCTCCCCAAGGACAGTTTTTGACATTACTCAAACAAGTTCAGGGCGACCTGATGTTGGTATTGATACTTATAAATTTATTTTATTCCGGGGAGTTCTGGAGCCAGGATTCAAACTGGCTGAAAACCTGAGACTTTATATAGGTATGGGAATTGAAAGAAACTATATTTCTGAATATACAATAAAGGAAGATGCTGAATCTTTTCCGGACATTCATGAGGATACTCAAACATGGTATATGGCTTCAACAAACCTGGAACTTTCAAAAATTTTCTGGTATTTCGAAAAAAACGATTTATTTTTCAAAGTTGCCGCGAAATATTACTTTAATTATAATAGTTTTTATGAAATCACTGCCCAGCTTCAAAAAAAATATTTATTTGAAAATGGAATACAGTTTTTTAGCGGTATTCAATTAAAAAATTCAGGACTGGATGTGCCTTTTTATCACGATCCGTCAGTGAATGATTACTATTTCAGAGGACAATCCTTCGGACAATATCATTCTCATCTGATCGCAAGCAACCGGAATAATCTGGAATTTTCAGTGTATAAGGAATATTTACACATTGGCTGGTTTCTGGATTTTACAGCATTTCAGGGCTATGGCCTATTCATAGATGGTCCTCAATATGGCACGGCAACCGGTCCATTGGTAAATCTTTTATTATTCGACCAGATGGATTGTTCCTTTCTTTGTGGTTATGATTACCTGTACAAAAACGGTGATCCCGAATTTATGCTGAG
>JBFZEW010000405.1:0-8180 GCA_041306665.1 Spirochaetota bacterium
ACATATTTCAGCGGAAGAATTTTTTCCCGCGTCTGACGGTAAACTGAGATATTTTAAACCGTTCAGGAAGGAACTATATTCGTTTTTTCACGATGAAATCAGAAAATATAGCGGGCAACCATACATTTACATGTGCATGGAAACTGATTACATGTGGCAGGATGTTTTTAATTTGAAATTTTCGTCAAGTGATGATTTAGAGAAGCATTTTGCATTATATTTAAAGGACAAATTTACGATAATAGATTAACATTTACCTTAATATTAAAAATTTATTGATTAATAAACGCACCTGTTGACAATTATGCCGTAATTATATATCATGTTAAAAAGAGTAAAATTACATAAAAATCATTCGTATAAAATTAAATAAGAAATTCAGGAAGGCTCAGATATATATGGAATATAAAGAAATTGGAAGGGAACTCGATCATCTTAAACAAAAATCAGTGGAGATGTTTGAGTCGATTAACATACCCGTTTTAAAAGAAAAATTATCTGATCTTGAGCAGCAATCCGTACAGGAAGGCTTTTGGAATGACCAGGAAAGATCCGCGGCTGTTAACAAAGAAATCAGCGGTCTGAAGAAAAAAATTGAACCATGGGAAATGTTGATACGTGAAATAAATGACGCGACGGAATTGCTTGAAATGGCCGCTGTCGAGAATGATGAATCCATAGCCGATGAAATAGTCGGAGTTAAAGAAAAATTACAAAAACAGTTTGACGATCTTGAAACGCTTGAACTTCTTTCCGATGAAGACGATACAAAGAACGCGTTTTTGACAATTCACGCTGGAGCAGGCGGCACTGAGTCGCAGGATTGGGCGAACATACTTCTTAGGATGTATTTGCGCTGGGCGGAGAAACAGAAATTCGCTGTTGAATATATTGACTATAATGCCGGCGAGGAAGCGGGAATTAAAGGAGCAACAATTCTGCTTAAAGGCGAGTACGCTTACGGGCTTGCAAAGAGTGAAATGGGTGTCCATCGCCTTGTCAGAATTTCTCCGTTTGACGCAAATAAAAGGCGTCATACGTCATTCGCGTCGGTTGAGGTGATCGCAGAAGTTGAAGATGACATTGATATTGAAATTAATGAAACAGAATTACGGATTGATACTTTCCGATCATCGGGATCGGGCGGACAGCATGTTAATACAACAGACTCGGCGGTAAGAATTACGCATCTTCCATCCGGAATTGTTGTGTCATGTCAGAATGAGAGAAGTCAGCATAAAAATAAAGCTTTTGCGATGAAAGTATTGAAATCCAAATTATACGAAAGACGTAAAGAAGAGATACTTGCGCTAGCTGAAGAAAAATCGAGTGAAAAAAAGGATATCGCGTGGGGCAGCCAGATTCGATCTTATGTTTATCAGCCCTATACCCTTGTTAAAGATCACAGAACTGGCGAAGAGACAAGTTCGATTGAATATGTAATGGATGGAGCTCTTGATAAATTTATATACGCTTATTTAAAAATGATAAATAAAAAAAGGTAGAATGGGGATATTTTCTAAAATATTCAATAGTAACAATAATGAATTTGCTGGAATAAGTTTCGGAGATGATTTTAATCTTTTTGAAAGGGAAGACTCGGCTCATAAGAAGTTTTTAGGCCGATATGTTGAAAAGGATATCCAAGCTCTTTTTAATAAATGCGGTCTCGCTCAATTTTTCAAGGATAAAAAAATTTTAAAATATATTCTTAAATTGAAAGTTGATGACACAATGATTCATCATCTTGATGTTTATAATGATGAAGAAAAAGAAGCTAATAAAATTATTGATCTTCGGATTTCCGAGTCAAGATTTTCTCCTTCTGAATCGCTCAGGAAAGGTCTTCTTGCGAATATGACTTATGACATGATAGTAATTGAATGGCTTGCAACAAGAAATCCTGAAAAGAAAAAATTTTCGAAAGAAAAACCGCAGCTTCCGGGACAAAAAAATCCGACTCTGGGATCTTTAAAATACTTAATGGCATTAATGTATCATGTAGCAAAGGAAAGCACAAAAGACGGTTTTTTGGACGTACCGGATCACATTCATCTTGCGCTGATGTACATGAAAGAATTTAAATTTCTTGATCCGCAGAAAGAGGGATTCGTTCACGCTGTTCGCCGGGATTTGAAAAACTTTTCTTTATATCAAATTTCAATGGCAGATATTACAAACTGCATCCGTACCAGAAAAGACGGCAATGTTGCAAAATATTCACCGGGGGAACAGATTTTTCCGGTCAGCCGCAGAATGGTGAAATATTTTAATTCTTCTGCGTATAAGTCAAAAGTCAAAGAATATGAAAAAATTAAACTTTTCATTGATGAAAAAGAATTAGAGAAAAATACTATGGAAATTTTAGAAAACAAAAAAATAGCGGAACTGTAAAGGAGAAAAAATGGAATTCGAAGATATAATGGAAAAAGCCAATGAATTAGGCGATCTGATCAGAGAGAATGAGGATGTTAAGGAATTTTACCGGCTTCAAGGGCTTTTTGAAAATGATAAAACATCACAGGAACTGCTGACGACATTAATTCAAATCGGCGCAGAGCTTTCAGAAAAAGGTAACAATGGCGAAGAAGTAAGTCTGGAGGAAAAAGCGGAATATAAACTTCTTGAAGATGAAATGGAAAAAAATCCGCTGGTTAAAGACTACATTCTTGCTCAAAAAAATTATTTCAAAATTCTGCAGGAAATTCAGGATGCAATCCGCGGTCAGCTTAAATAGAAATAAAAGCAGACCGGAATGATAAAAACCGGTCTGCTTGAAATCATTATGCGCTCAGTGCAATTTTTTCATCTGACTGTTCATGTCCGGCTTTTTCAAAATTTCTCAAAGTGTTCGCAACAATTTTAATTTTGGATTTAATTTTACCATCCGTGTTTTCCCATCTGTCCTGTTTCAAAGTTCCGAACACAATAACTTTGCTTCCTTTCTTAATGTGAGATGAAGAGTAATCTGCGAGTCCTTCCCATGTTTCAACATCGAAGAATGATACTTTAGGTTCGCCTTCAGATGTTGGGTTGTGATTTACGGCAACTGAAAAATCACAGATGTTTTTTCCGGTTTTAGTTTTTTTCACTACCGGATTGGCCGTCACGAAGCCTTCGATTGTTACATTACTCATGTTTGTCATAATGTTTCTCCTTTTATTTCTTCTTAACCTTTACACGTGATTTTTGAAAAAAAAGTTAAAACTTTTTTTGATTTTTTGATGTTTTTTTGAATTTTTTTAAAAAAAATGTTATATTTCTGTTTAACTGCATAAAATGATATTTTTGTGGACAAATTTTATCTTTTTTTATATTATATACTGAAGGTACATGGAATATATGTTTTGTGAAAAATGCAATAAAAACAGAGCGACAATTCATCTTACTGAGATTATAAAAAATATAAAATCAGAAGTGCATTTGTGCGAAGAATGCGCAAAAGAGATTGGTCTTAATTCCAAGCTCTCAAATTTTTCGTTGTCAATTCCGGATTTTTTATCATTTCTTGATCTTCAGACAGAGGATGATGACATTTTTGCCGATGATAAATCCATTTGCCGGTCATGCAAAACATCATTAATTGAAATCCGCAAATCTGAAGCAGCCGGATGTTCAGATTGTTACGCTTATCTGAAACAGGGTATTGAAAAATATCTTCTCGAAAAATATAATCATAATCAGCATTTCGGGAAAACACCGCAGAAATATGAAGTTTCAAATGTCACATTGAAATCCGGAAATACCGACATGCTGATAAAGAACACGGAAGACCGGTACATGCTTGAATCAATGCTTAAAGATGCAGTTGATGATGAACGATATGAAGATGCGGCTTTAATTCGCAATAAACTCGGGAAACTTACCGGAGAGTTACTTTAATGTTTGAAAATATGCTGAAACAAAAAGGCTTTTGGGCTGAAACCGGGAAAGTATCTGATATTGTAATATCGACAAGGATTCGGCTTGCGAGAAATATTTTTGGTTATGTGTTTCCACAAAAAATGGATATGCATGACGTCATAAAACTTAAAACTGAAATAAAGAACTATATTGATGTTTCGAAATATAAAAAAGAAATTTCATACCATGAAATAGCAGATGTCGCTGACATAGACAGACGGTTTTTGCGTGAGCGAAACATCATTACAAGTGAAATTGAAACCTCTTCGGCAGCGGCTTTTATAATTGAAAAAAAATCCCGTTTTTCAATTCTTGTGAATGACGAGGACCATCTTCATATTCAGAAAATTTCAGCCGGATTCAATCTTCATGATACTTATCGTGAAATTAATGAAATTGATGATGATATAAATAAATATTTAAGCTATTCATTCTTAACTCAAACTGGTTATCTTACGTCATCTCTAAAAAATTGCGGCACCGGGATGAGCGTATCCGTTTTGATGCACTTGCCCATGATTACAATAATGAAAAACGCAGATGAAATTATTAAAAATGCTGATGAAAACGGATTCGTGCTTAAACCAGTTTCCAATGATAATACAAAAAATTTCGGATCAATATATATATTAAAAAATAAATATAGCATTGGAAGAACTGAAATTGAATTGATTGACCAGATTGATAATCTTGTTCTCATGATTGCGGATCTTGAAAATGTAACCAGAGATGAATACATGTATGATTCAAAATTTATAATGGAAGATAAAGTGTACAGATCGTACGGAATTTTAAAATATGCCAGAAGTGTTGCATATTCAGAAGCTCTTGAACTGCTATCAAATTTGCGTACAGGAATCATTTTGTCTTTATTTAAAAACATCTCGCTTGAAAAAATAAATGATTTAATGGTAAAAATTCAGTTTGCTCATCTTGAAAAAATCGCTGATGCTAATTTCAGTATTCCCTGCGAATGCGATGAATACCGCGCTGAATATATTCGAAAAGAACTTCCGGAAATTTAATGGAGAAATTTAATGTTTGAATATTCAAAAGAAGTGAAAAGAATTTTAGACGTATACTGCCAGACTGAAGCCAGGCGTTTAAATTCAGAAATATTGCTGCCGGAACATATTTTACTCAGTCTTTTAAAAGACAGAGAAAGCGCGGCGGTGAAAGTTCTCAGCAGGCTTGGGGTGAATTTTGATATTTTGAAACGATCGGTTGATACCAATTTGATCGGAACAAATTCATCGATAGTTATCGGGACAATACCAAACAGCAAACGTTTTAACAAGATTATTGAATATGCATCAGAAGAATCACGAAAAATGAAAAATGAAACCATGTCCTCGGAGCATCTTTTACTTGCTCTTTTCAGGTATTCAAAAGTTGCAGGAATTGAAGGACTTATCGACGCAGGAATAAATTACGGTATAATCAGAGAAGAAGTCGAGAAGATAAATGAAAATATCGACAGAGGTTATTCCGCAAGAAAACAGCCGAGTAAAACTGGTATGTTGGATGAATTTTCTTTCGATTTAACAGCATTGGCAAGACAAGGTAAAATTGATCCGGTTATAGGACGGGAGAATGAAATCAACCGCGTCGTTCAAATTTTATGCCGTAAAACAAAAAATAATCCTGTGCTGATAGGCGAAGCGGGCGTTGGTAAAACCGCAATTGCTGAAGGCATGGCATTGAAAATAGTTAATGAAGAAATGCCTGATTTTTTAAAAGGCAGAAAAATATTAAGTCTTGATATTCCTGGTATTGTCGCAGGAACAAAATACCGCGGTGAATTCGAGGACAGACTTAAGAAAATTTTAAATGAAGTTAAAACAAGAGATGATTTAATTGTTTTTATCGATGAAATTCACACAATAATGGGTGCTGGCGCTGCGGAAGGAGCGATAGATGCGGCGAATATTCTTAAACCATTTCTTGCGCGCGGTGAAATACAATGCGTTGGAGCGACAACACTTTCAGAATACAGAAAACATATCGAGAAAGACTCAGCGTTAGAAAGAAGATTTCAGACAGTGCTTGTCAAAGAGCCTTCAATTGATGATGCCGTGAAAATTGTAAATGGACTTAAAGAAAGATATGAAAGTCATCATCTTGTAAAATATACGGAAGATGCGCTTGATGCTGCTGTAAAATATTCCGCGCGATATATAACAGACCGTTATCTTCCTGACAAAGCAATTGATATTATTGATGAAGCAGGAGCAAGAGCGCGATTGAACAATACAGTTAAACCGGAAGAGTTTGTGCTAATTGAAAAAGACGTTGAGGAACTGATAATTCAGAAAAAAGTGCTTGTTGAAGATCAGAAATACGAAGAAGCGGCATCTCTCAGGGATCAGATAAACGTGAAAAAGAAAATTCTGGATTCGCGTAAAAAACAATGGGAAAACAGGGAAGGTGAGTTTTCTGTAACCGTTGAAAAGGAAAATATTCTTTCTGTTATTTCTCAAAAAACAGGAATACCGCTTGAGAAAATTCAAGAAAATGAAACTTCCCGTCTGCTTAGAATGGAAAGCTATCTTCACAAAAAAATAATCGGCCAGGAAATAGCTGTTTCAGCCGTTTCAAAAGCGATACGAAGAAGCAGAATCGGATTAAAAAGCGTAAACAGGCCGGTAGGATCATTTATATTTGCAGGACCGACAGGAGTAGGCAAAACAGAATTGGCAAAAATTCTTGCTGAATTTCTTTTCAATGACAAATCAAATTTAATCAGAATTGATATGTCAGAATTCATGGAAAAACACGCAGTCTCGCGTTTGATAGGTTCTCCTCCTGGCTATGTCGGATATGAAGACGGTGGTCAGCTTACGGAGAAAATCAGAAGGAATCCGTTTTCTGTAATTTTATTCGACGAAATTGAAAAAGCGCATCACGATTTTTTTAATATTCTTCTGCAGATATTGGAAGAAGGCGAACTTACGGATAATAATTCCGGCGTGGTATCGTTCAGGAATACAATTATTATAATGACGTCAAATTTGGGAAATTCACGTTTTGATAAATCTTTCCCGCTTGGATTTTCTTCAGATAATGAAATGAAAAATCTTTCAGAAGAAAAAATAATGGATGCAGTAAAAGCTAATTTCAATCCGGAATTTATCAATAGAGTAGATGAAATTGTAAGTTTCCACAGTTTAAATAAAGAACATGTGAAAGAAATTTCGCTTATTCAGCTTGAAGATCTTCAAAAGCGTTCACTTGAGAATAACATACGGCTTGAATTTTCAGATGAAGTTATTGAACATATAGCTGAAAAAGGTTATAGCGATAAATACGGCGCAAGATTCATTCGCAAAGTTATTCAGACTGATATCGAAGATAATCTCGCCATGGAAATGCTGTCAGGAAAAATTTCAAAAGGTTCCGCAGCGAGGGCATATATTAATGATGGCGTTGTAGTCTTTGAATTAATTCAAAATTCAGCAGAAGTTGATGAAGAAAAAATTGTTTCTCTTGTTTGATTTATCAGCATTTGTGCCGACAAGCGAACATTGAAAATTCAGTTTTTAGAAGTTCCCTTATATGAAAATCAGGAATCTTCCGCAATGAGAACAGACGGAAATTTTGGTTCTTCTGCGGATTTCATTAACTTCAATCGGCGGAATTTTCATGTGGCATCCGGAGCATGAATTTTTCTCGACAATTGCAAAAGCATTTTCGCATTTAGTGCGCATTCTGTCATAATACTTGAGAGAACGATTGTCTATTAATGCTCTTATATTCGTAATTTTTTCCTGAATAGACGCAAGATTCGCCGCGTTTTCAGTTTTATACAAACGATCGAGTTTTATAATAAAATCAAGATCTGAAGATGGAACACCTGCAAGATTTGCCGATTCATTAATGTGTTTATTATCTGACTGTGAAATGGTTTCGAAATAGTTTTCAGCATTATTTTTCAGTAATTCATAAATTTTCTCTTTTGTCGCGGCAGCATTAAGTTCTTTAAACTTATCTTTATTTTTAAAAATACCGGCAAGCATGCTTACAAGATATAAATAACCGGTTGATAAATCTGTCGGGAAAATTGAAAGCATGATGTAATTAACCGGCTGGTTGTCATAGGACTGGTAATCGATACCTTCACGTGAAATTCCAAAAATTATATTTAAATCAGTAATAGAATCTGTTCTTGTGTGAGGAATGGCAAAACCGTGGCCAATGCCGGTATTCACCATAGATTCTCGATGAATTACCTGAGCATAGTATGTCGACGCACTGGAAATTTTTCCAAGTTCATGCAG
>JBFZEW010000406.1:0-3122 GCA_041306665.1 Spirochaetota bacterium
AAATGAAATTGAAGCCGAAGTGCATCATGACGTAATTGCATTTTTAACCTCAGTCGCCGAAAAAGTCGGTGAGCCAAGCAGATATATTCATTACGGTCTTACCTCATCTGACATTGGCGACACCGCGCTGTGCATTCAGATGAAACAGGCAGGTGAAATTCTTCTCGAAGATATAGATCTTCTGCTGCAGGCATTGAAAGAAAAAGCTCTGCTGCATAAAATGACTCCCTGCATGGGAAGGAGTCATGGAGTACATGCCGAGCCGACTACTTTCGGCATGAAAATGGCTTTATTCCATGAAGCATTCAAAAGAAACAGATTGAGACTTGAAAGAGCGGTTGAAAATATTTCATTCGGAAAATTATCAGGAGCAGTCGGAACTTTCAGTAATCTTGATCCGGTTATTGAAGAAAAAGTCTGTCATAAACTCGGCTTAAGTCAGGATCCGGTTTCGACTCAGGTAATTCAGCGCGATAGACACGCTGAATACATGGCGGCAATCGCGATTACCGCGTCGACACTTGATCAGCTTGCGACTGAAATTCGTCATCTTCAGCGGACGGAAGTACGTGAATGCGAGGAACCGTTTCAGAAAGGACAGAAAGGCTCATCCGCAATGCCGCATAAAAGAAATCCGATTCTTTGTGAACGAATTACCGGCATTTCACGTGTTATTAAATCCAATTTAATGACAGCGCTTGAAAACGTTTCTCTTTGGCACGAAAGAGACATCTCGCATTCGTCAGCCGAAAGAATTATACTTCCTGATTCAACAATTTCTCTTGATTATCTTCTTGATAAAATGATTTTCATTATCAAAAATCTTCATGTTTATCCTGACAACATGAAGGATAATATAAATAAAACCGGAGGACTTTTTTTCTCACAGTCACTTTTACTGGCGCTGATTGAAAAAGGAACTTCCCGCGAAGACGCATATCTAATTGTTCAGGAAAATTCAATGAAAACATGGGATAAAAAGGGTTCATTGAAAGAACTTATCGCCGCAGACGAAAGAGTAATAAAACTTTTATCGCAAGATGAAATTAATAAAATTTTCAGCATTGAAAGGTATCTTGACAACATTGACTATGTTTTTAAAAAAGCCGGGATTATCTAATGTCCAAAAAGTTTTTTATTGAAACTTACGGCTGCCAGATGAATAAAAGTGATTCTGAACTAATGCAGCTGTCAATGAATTCTGAAGGATTCATTGAAGTTTCAGATAAAAACAGCGCGGATATCATTATATACAACACATGCTCCGTCAGAAAAAACGCGGAAGACAGAGCTTACTCGAACATCCGCGAATCAAAAGCTCACATGAGGAAAAAAAAAGGGATAGTAGTCGCTAGCGGCTGCATGGCGCAGAGGATTGGTCAAAAATTTCTTGATGACAAAATCGCTGACCTTGTGCTTGGACCCTATTCAAATGGCCGTGTTGGAACTATTGTTAAGAATTACATCCAAGGCGAAAAACAACGACTCTTTATTTCACAACTGAAAGAAGAATTCACCGAACGGCTTAATCCAGGACTTATCTCTTCGAAAGAAACTAGTCCCTGGCATAAATGGATTACTATTACGCACGGCTGCGAAAATTTCTGCACCTACTGCATTGTTCCATATGTCCGTGGTCCGCTGATTAGTTTTTCATCAGAGTCAATTATTGACTACGTCAAAAGATCGGCTGAAAACGGTGTTTTTGAAATTACTCTTCTGGGACAGAACGTCAATCAGTACGGTCAGGATAATGGAGATGTTGAATTTCATAAACTGCTTGAACAAACCGCCGGAATAAATGGAATTCAAAAAATTAATTTTCTTACATCGCATCCGAAAGATTTCAATCACAGCATTGTTGATGTCATTCAGGCTCATGATAACATTGCTAACAGCATTCATCTTCCGCTTCAAAGCGGATCTGATTTCATATTAAATAAAATGAACCGGAAATATTCTGTTGATCATTACATGGAAATTGTGGATAAAATTAAATCAACTCTTAAACATTATTTCATTTCAACGGACATCATCGTAGGTTTTCCGGGTGAAAGTGAAAAAGATTTTCTTGATACTCTTGATATCGTTAAAAAAGTGAAGTATGATGAAATTTTCACGTACGCGTATTCTCCGCGTCTCGGAACAACAGCCTCTTCTCTTGAAAATCAGATTCCCGAGAAAGAGAAACAAAATCGTCTCGCCGAACTGATAAAAATCAACCGGGAAATCGCTCAAATTAAACTCAAGTCATTTGAAGGCATGAATGAAAGAATAATTATTGAAAGAGTAAGCAAAAAAGACGATAATAAAGTAATGGGGAGAACTTTTTTAAATCACCCTGCCGTAATTGACGGGAATAAAAATGATATTGGGAAAATATTCAACATTAAGATTAAAGAACTCAATGGCGCGACTTTCATTGCTGAAAAAATTTAAAGTTTCTGCTGCTGTTATTCTATTCATTTTAGTTTCATCTGCAATTACAGCAGAGACTGAAAAAACACTGCTTGATGATATCAGGCGACTTGAACAGTCTGACGATAATTCCGAAATAATTCAGAAAATTTCTGAATTTAAAAAGAAATACCCGAAATCAAATGAATATGAAAAGATTTCAATTCTTGAAGCAGACTATACAGTATCAAGTAAATCAGCGCTTGAAAAATATAGACAAATCGAAAAAACGTCATCGAATTACGACGCAAAATCATATTGCAGGTTTAAAATCTGCACAATTTATTACCTCCTTTCTTCATGGGAAAATCTTAAACGTGAATCAGATATTGGAATTACACTCTACGCGAAGAGCAAATTTTTTTATGACTTTCATTTTTTCAAAGCAAAATCATTTTTTCACATTCAGCAGTTTAAAGAATCATTTGAAATATGCTCGGTATGTGTGGAACAGGGTCCTAAATTCTATTTTTATCCCGAAGCTCAAATTCTTCATAATTATCTTGAACAAAAATTGTCAGGCAATTCGGCAAAATATACAGAAAATTTAATCAAAGACAATAATCATTTTATGGATACAGGCATTGATTTATCTTCTTTATTTCTTCTCGCTAAGCAGTATGAATATCAGAAAAAATTTAACTTTGCTTTTTCTATTTACACTG